>NZ_CP033922.1:4400000-4700000 GCF_003815715.1 Chryseobacterium sp. G0162
CAGCCACTTATGTGAAAAATATTGAAGATGACAGCTGGACCAAAACCTATTTCTACTATGATACCAAAGGAAGAAAAATTGGTGAAAGAAGCTGGAACCATCTGGGTGGGTATACTAAAACAGAGTCTAAACTGGATTTTTCAGGAAAGCCATTAGAAACTTATACCTATCATCTGAAAAGTCTGGGCAGTACGATAGTAACTATTAAAGAAACGCTTATCTATGATGGTCAGAACCGCCTTCTAAAACATTATCATCAGGTGAACACACAGCCTGAGGAACTTCTTGCTGAAAATACCTATAACGATGTTGGCCAGCTTATAAATAAAAAAACTGGGAATACAACCGGCACACCATTAGAGTCTATAGATTATAACTACAATATTAGAGGATGGCTTACCAGAGTTAATGACCTAACTAATTTAAACGGGAAGCTTTTTGCATATGAGATCAAATACCAAAACCCTTTCTATTCCAATGTTTCTGCTGGGAAATACAACGGAAATATTGCAGAGATGGACTGGATAAGTGCTGATAATGGGAAGCTGAGAAGATACAATTATCAGTATGATAGCCTAGAAAGATTAAAAAATGGTATTTATTCTGAACCTAATACTACTGTACCACAAAATAACTATTACAATGAGACCTTAAGCTATGATCTAAACGGAAATATCCTGAATCTCAAAAGGAACAGATTTATTGAAAATCTGGGAGTAGAATTAATGGATAACCTCAACTATATTTATACGGGAAACAGACTTAATAAAGTAGATGATATTTCAGGAAACTATGGAGGTTATCCAAGTTTTTCAGGCAATCCTATAACTTATGATAGCAATGGGAATATGACAAGCCAGATTGATAAAGGAATGTTGCAGATTGACTACAATTACCTCAATCTTCCGAACTACATTAAATTTGACCAAGAATATGAATCTCATGATGGGGTAACTACCCATTTCGTTAATACAAAATACTTTTACAAAGCTGATGGAACCAAACTAACGAAGATCCATACCTATGGATCAGGAAGATCCAATATGGAAACTACTGATGTTACAGATTATCTGAATGGGTTCCAGTATACTAACAATGAATTAAGCTTTGCTCCAACTTCAGAAGGGTATTTTGATTTTAAAAAGAATACTTATATTTACCAGTATAAGGATTTGGTTGGAAATATCAGGCTTGCTTATTATAAAGGGACTGGTGGTAGCCCGGTAGTAGACAGGACAACTCATTTTTATCCTTTTGGGTTAGAATTTGGAGGGGAACTAAATACTTTCAATTCAATCACATCAGATTATAGTTATTCCTCTCAGGGACAGGAAAAGCAAAGGGAGACAGGATGGAGTTCTTACCGCTGGAGAAATTATGATTCTGCTTTGGGGCGATTTTTCAATGTTGATCCATTAAGTGAGAAGTATAGCACCTGGTCTCCCTATGCATTTAGTGGAAATAGAGTTGTTGATGCAAGAGAATTAGAGGGGTTGGAACCTTTAGAGATAAATAAAACTACTAGGAATTTAATTATAGTTAATCAAGGTTATGTAGGTAATCCTCTAAAAGGAGCTACACAAGCTCAAAATCATGCTAAAACTAATAAGGATGGAGGTATTGATTATGATGGTATAGGAGTTATTAATAATCTAAATAGTGCGAAAAATCAAGTAGGAGTATTTGCTTCTTCAAGTGGAAAAGAGACAAAGGCTGATATTTTGTCTAGTATAACAGCTTTTAGAAAGCAAAGTCCCAATGGTAAATTAATTATGGTTGGACATAGTATGGGAGCAGATAACTTAGTAGAGCTGGCTAACGAAAATCCAAATATTAAAATTGATTTATTATTTACTTTAGATATTGCCGATGATCCTACAAAAGGATTTGATGATGACAAAATTCCGTCAAATGTTAAGACTGCAATTAATTATTATAATAAAAATGATGGTTTTATGGGAATGGGAATAGGTGGAGAAGATATAGAGGCTAAGGATCCTTCTAAGACAAAAATTTTGAATGTTCCAGTTAATGCTTCTCATACTCAAATTGATAATAAATACAAATACAATGCTTATAATGCAGTTGTTAAAGAGTTAAATAAACCCGATAAGAAAAAGGATTAATGAAAAATAAAAGAAACCCCATAATTATTCAAATAATAAATATTTTATATTTTTTAATAATAATATTTTTTAATAATAATTTTGATTTTTTAAATACCATAAACGCTAAAGTTGTTTCATTTTTAGTAGGGATTTTACTTTCTCTATTTTCTATGTTATATATTGTTAGAGATAAAACAAATTATAAACGGTTATTTTTATTGATAAATACGTCACTAATTTTAATATATCTATATGAGGTATATTTTTATTTAGCAATAGATAATTCATAAGATTTCTGAGCTTCCGCTGGCGTGAGCGTCTCGCTCGTGTCGATAGATAAAAACAAACCCATCGTTTTTTTGCGGTGGGTTTTGTATTACAAAAATTGCTTCAAGTCTCCGAATACTTTCTTCATGCTACCAAATCCTTTCACATGCCACACAAACTCTTTGTGTGGGAAAATAATAATAGCCATTATGATGTAAAATGAATAAGAACTTTTCAAAATTTCCCTTACATCATCACTACAAAAAATCATAAAACCAACATTTTCATCTCTCACTGAAAAATCGTATTTTTGTGCATCTAAAAAGTAAAAGAACGAATGAATTCCTACAAAAATCCATTGGAAGAGCGCTATTCCAGTGAAGAAATGTTGTTTAATTTCTCACACAATAACAAATTCCGTACCTGGAGAAAGCTTTGGATCGCTTTAGCAGAGATCGAAAAAGACTTAGGGCTTGAAATTACAGACGAGCAGATCGCTGAATTAAAAGCTAATGCTGAAAATATCGATTTCGATAAAGCAGCAGAATACGAAAAGAAATTCCGTCATGATGTAATGGCTCACGTTCACACCTATGGAGATGTGGCGCCTTCAGCAAAGGGAATAATTCACTTGGGAGCTACTTCAGCTTTTGTAGGAGACAATACAGATTTAATTCAAATCCGTGACGGACTTTTAATCTTAAAGAAAAAGTTGGTGAACGTAATGAAGAATTTAGCAGACTTTGCGATTCAGTACAAAGATCTTCCAACTTTAGGATTTACACACTTCCAACCGGCTCAGTTAACAACAGTAGGAAAAAGAGCAACCCTTTGGTTACAAAGTTTGGTTCTTGATATCGAAGAATTAGACTTCTTCTTAGAAACCCTTCGTTTCAGAGGAGTAAAAGGAACTACAGGGACTGCTGCAAGTTTCCTTGAACTGTTCAACGGAGATTATTCAAAAGTAAAGCACTTAGATAAAGAGCTTTCAAAAAGATTCGGATTCGAAAAAGTGTTCGGAGTTTCCGGACAGACTTACGATAGAAAGATTGATGCGAAAGTAGTAGCTTTATTAGGAAACATCGCTCAGTCAGCTCATAAATTCACAAACGATTTACGTTTACTTCAGAACCTTAAGGAAATTGAAGAACCATTCGAGAAAAACCAGATCGGTTCATCGGCAATGGCGTACAAGCGTAATCCAATGAGAAGTGAAAGAATCGGAGCATTGGCAAAATATGTAATGTCTTTAACGACAAGTTCTGCAATGGTAGCTTCTACACAATGGTTTGAAAGAACATTGGATGACTCTGCAAACAAGAGATTAACCATTCCTCAGGCATTCCTTGCTGTAGATGCAATTCTATTGATCTGGAATAATATCATGAACGGAATCGTTGTATATCCGAACAGAATCAACAAGCATATCGAAGAAGAACTTCCTTTCATGGCAACAGAATATATCATCATGGAAGAAGTGAAAGCTGGTGGTGATCGTCAGGAAATTCACGAAGTTATCAGAGTTCATTCTATGGAAGCTTCCAAGAAAGTGAAGGAAGAAGGAAAAGAAAATGATTTGATCGAAAGAATCTTAAACGATGATTCTTTAAAATTAGATAAATCGAAATTAAAAGAAGTTTTAGATCCTAAGAACTTTATCGGGTTTGCACCGATTCAGACGGAAGAATTCGTCAAGAATGAAGTGCAGCCGATTATAGATCAAAATAAAGACTTAATAGGATTAGAAGCTGATCTTAAAGTATAAAACAATATGCAGCCTTTTGGGCTGCATTTTTTATTTTAAACCCAACCATGAACAAAGTCCTTTTATTGATTACCTTAATTCCTGTACTGGCTTTCTCTCAGAAGAAAGACGTTTTGAGGTATTTTAAATCCAGAGATTCTTTGATTGGAGTCAAAAACCAGGCTGGAAAGATCATCATACCAGCAGAATTTAAAGATTATACCGGAATTAAAGAAGGTGAATTGGTAAAAGACGGGATAGAGAATGAAACTATTCTCTTTGCTGGTGGGAAAAGAGATGAAAAATATGAAAAAAATGCCTTTGGATATGTTTACGACAGAAAAGGTAATTTTTTATATAAACCTTATTTATATGATAACGGAGCAGACTATTTTTCAGAAGGTGTCAGAAGATTTGTGAAAAATGGGAAAATAGGCTTTGCAGATAGAAACGGAAAAATAGCCATTCAGCCTGAACATGATTTTGTCTCCTCTTTCAATTATGGATATGCATCCTTTTGTAATGGATGTGATTGGGAAAAAACAGAAGATGAACATCGAAGTATAGTGGGGGGAACTTGGGGAATACTGAACGTTAAAGGCGAAACAGTTCAGCCACTTACTAAATATTCTGAGAAAGACGTTAATATTGATGGAAAATACTATCCATATCCATTTCAATATAATAAAAAGGAGGAGAAAATCCTTCAATTTTTTGAAAAATACAATAAAACAATCTCAGACGTTCATTATGTTAATGTATATAATGAGTTATCTGAAAAAGAAAAAAAACTTCTTTTTGAAATTGTAGAAAGACCCCAAAAAAACTTTCCCTATTATCAAGTGAATACCTATGATTATCAAAAAATAAATTTAGGATCATTCGATGACTTGAAATTTTTCGTGTCTGAAGATGGAAAAAGTATTTATATCTTAAATTATGAAGATAAAATGATTTCTTTCGAAGAATGGTTGAAAAATGAAATACAACAAGCAGAACAATATCAGAAAGAGCACCCTAATAACCCAAACAAATTCAAAAAATAACCATAATTAAATCTCATGAGAAAAAGTATATTTATATGCATTCTTACTTTGGCATTCGTAAAAAACCATGCACAAAGTGAAAAAGCGGTCTACTCAATTATAGAAGCTAATGCTCAGAAGATTGCAAAAGATTCCAAAGCTTATTCTGTTTCAATCGGAATTATCAAAGACGGAAAAGTGTATACGAAACACTTTGGTGAAATAGATAAAGGAAAAGGGAATAAAGCAGATGATAATACCTATTTTGCCATAGCTTCTGTTACTAAACTTTTTACTGGACAATTGTTAGCTCAGGCGGTTCTTGAGGGAAAAATAAGTCTGGATGATGATATACGTAAATACCTGAAAGGGGCTTATCCCAACTTAGAATATAATGGAGTTCCTATAACAGTTCGTAATTTAATTTCTTATGAAACGGCCTTGCCTAGAAATCTCCCTATTGATGATGAGCTGAGAAAAAACATGACCGATGAAACTCCTTTTCTTTACGAGAAGCTCAACGAAGGATATACAAAAGAAGACTTTAAAAAAGACCTGGCAAGTGTCAAATTGGATATGAAGCCGGGAACAAAATATAAATACAGCAATTTGAGCCTGGAATTGGCTGGTCTTATGTTGGAAAATATATATGGGAAAAGTTACGAAACCATTTTAAAGGAAAATATCTTTTCAAAAAACGGAATGAATCATACCAAACTGGAACTTGGAAAAGATGAAGCTCAAGCCAATGGGTATCACGAAAATTATAGACTGATGCCGGTTTCAACAAGTCTTCTGTGGGGATCCGGAGGTTCAAAAACAGAATCTACTTTAGGAGATATGATGAAGTTTTTAAAAGAAGAACTGGATCCCAAAAATAAAATAGTACAGGAATCTCAAAGGAATATTGACAACAGTAAAGAAGGCTGGTATGGCTATTTGTGGGATAAACATTTTATTACCAACAATGGAAGAAGAGGATTTAAACATGGAGGATCGTATGGAACAAATACCCTGTTTACGATATTTCCAGAACTGAATATAGGGATTTGTATGATGGTGAATATCAATGGACCCAAAACATATAGCACACTTTATAGTGGTACTACAAGTTTGGTGGAAGATCTGATCTCAACTTCAGATAAAAAACAGGTATATGGATATTCTGTAAAGGGCGATAAAGTGGTTTTCACTTATACTCATCCTGTAAACTTAAATGCAGCTCTTCTTCATACGGTATCCATTGCAGGGAGTTTTAACGACTGGGATTCCGAAAATAAAGAGTTTCAGATGATAAAAAAGGATAAAAACCGTTATGAACTGGAGATTCCGGTGTCTCGATTTGAAAAGGGGAAGACCTATTCTTTCAGATTTGTATTGAATAAAGAAGAATGGATGGAAGCTCCTAAAAATGCATCCAATAATGATGGTACCAAAGATAATAACCTTGCATTGGTTTTATAACAAAAAGATTGAGGTTAAAGAAAGTAAAAAGAGTAAATTTGTACACCGTAATATTGGGAGATGATCCCCTAAAGAGAATCTATATAGAAAGAACAGAAAGTAACAATCTGGTGTAGGTGCTCTGAAACTCAGAAAAAGTAAAAGAAAAATAAATCTAATATTAAAAATCTGACATCTAATGTCTAATAACAAAAGAATTTTCGTAGAAAAAAGAGGAATTTTCGATGTTGAAAGTCCAAAAATTTTTGATGAAGTAAAAGCAGTTGTTCCGGCAATTCAAAGTGTGAAAGTCTACAATGTGTATGACATTTTTAATTTGAATGACGGGGAATTCGAAAAAGTAGTGAACAATACTTTTGTAGACCCTGTTACTGATATTTTACATACAGAAAACCCTGCAAAAAGCATTTATTTCGGGATGGAGTTCCTGCCTGGTCAATACGACCAGAGAGCAGACTCTGCACAACAATGTATTGCTTTATTGACAGAAAATGAAAAATCAAAAGTAAGAAGTGGAAAGCTGATCGAATTTGTAGGAGTTTCAGAAGCTGATTTGATGAAAATCAAAGACCTTTTGATTAATAAAGTAGAGTCTCAGGAAAAAGATCTGTCTGTATTGGATATTCCTGCTGATGAAACACCATCAAAAGTATTAATCCACGAAAATTTCATCAATTTCAATGATGCTGAACTTGAAAATTTCTATAATAATCACGGTTTTGCACTAGGCTTAGATGATCTGAAATTTATTCAGGAGTACTTTAAAACTGAGGAGAGAAATCCTACGGAAACAGAATTGAAAGTATTAGACACGTACTGGAGCGATCACTGCCGTCACACGACTTTCGAAACAGAATTGTCAGACATTCAGTTTGAAGGAGACTTTAAACATACATTGGAGACCATTTTCAATGATTATATCGAAAAAAGAAAATTCTTAGGCCGTGAGCTGAAGCCGATCTCTTTAATGGACCTGGCAACAGTTTGTGGTAAATATTTCCATAAAACAGGGAACCTTGACAACCTTGTGATTTCTGATGAGATCAATGCTTGTACCATCCAGATCGAAGCAGAATACGATGGTAAAAAAGAACCTTGGTATTTATTATTCAAGAACGAAACACACAACCACCCAACGGAAATTGAACCTTTTGGAGGGGCATCCACTTGTTTAGGAGGAGCGATCAGAGATCCGTTATCCGGAAGATCTTTCGTATTCCAGGCAATGAGGTTAACAGGAGCTGCGGACGTTTTAGAATCAGTAGACAAAACATTACCAGGAAAATTACCTCAAAAGACTATTACAAAACAGGCTGCCAACGGATATTCATCTTATGGTAACCAGATAGGTCTTGCTACCACAATGGTTTCTGAAATCTATGATGAAGGATACAAAGCCAAAAGAATGGAAGTAGGTTTCGTTACCGGAGCCGTTCCTGTGGATTGGGTAAGACGTGAAAAGCCTGCCAACGGTGATTCTATCATTATTTTAGGAGGAGCAACAGGTCGTGATGGAGTAGGAGGAGCAAGTGGAAGTTCAAAAGAACAGGACGAAACCTCTATTCATACCATGAGTTCTGAAGTACAGAAAGGAAATGCAGTAGAAGAACGTAAGATCCAAAGACTATTCAGAAACCCTGAACTGACAAGATTGATCAAAAAATCAAACGATTTTGGTGCGGGAGGTGTTTCTGTAGCGATCGGTGAAATTGCAGACTCTTTAGAAGTAAATCTTGATGTATTACCTTTAAAATATGAAGGATTAAACGGAACAGAACTGGCTATTTCCGAATCTCAGGAAAGAATGGCGGTTGTAGTAGATCCGAAAGACAAAGAAAAGTTCATCAAATTCTGTGAAGCTGAAAATATTGTAGCGGTAGAAGTGGCAAAAGTAACAGATTCAGGAAGAATGCAGATGTTCTGGAAAGGAGACAAGATTGTAGACCTTTCAAGAGCATTCCTTGATACCAATGGATGTTCAAAATCTCAGGAGGTAAAAATCAACCACCTTGAAGAAGTAAAAACAGAAACTAAGGCATTCAACGAAGAAAACTTCCTGAATACCTTAAAAGATAAAAACGTAGCTTCCCAAAAAGGATTATTGGAAATGTTTGATTCTTCAGTAGGAGGAACAACCGTTGCGATGCCTTTAGGTGGGAAATACCAGCAAACCCTAATGGAAGGAAGTGTGCAGACACTACCGATTTTAGGAGCAAAAGATATCAAAACAGTATCTTTAGCAAGCTGGGGATTTGATGCTGAAATTTCTAAGCAAAACTCCTTATTAGGAGCATCTTATGCCGTAGTGGAAAGTGTTGCTAAGATTGTTGCGATGGGAGGTGATTATAAAAATATCAGATTAAGCTTCCAGGAATATTTCGAAAAGCTGGGGCAAGCACCTGAAAAATGGGGTAAACCTTTAGCTTCACTTTTAGGAGCTTATGATGCACAGATCAACCTTGGATTAGCAGCGATTGGTGGTAAAGATTCCATGAGTGGAACCTACCAGGATCTGAATGTACCTCCAACATTGATTTCTTTTGCATGTGCGAATGGAGAGAAACAAAATATAATTTCTCCTGAATTTAAAACAGCAGGAAATAAAGTCTATTTCTTCAATCACATTGCTCAGGAAAGTGGTCTTCCAAACTATGATGCTTTAAAAGAAGTGTACACATTCATCTTTGAGAATATCAAATCTGGAAGAATTGTTTCTGTAAAAACAGTAAAAGATGGTGGAGTAGCAGTAGCATTGGCAAAAATGAGTTTCGGAAACAGATTAGGAGCTGAAATCAATGCTGATGAAAATACTCTATTAGCTAAAAATATAGGTAGCTTACTTATTGAAGCTAAAGAAGAATTAAGCAACGCATCTCTTCAGCTAATCGGAGAAGTAAAAGATTCTGGTATTTTAAAGATCAACAATCTCGAAACCCAAATCACGAATCTTGAATCTGCTTACACAGGGACATTCGAAAATCTTTTCCCAACAGTAGAAAAAGAAAAGCTAACGGTTGAAATTGATGAAAAATCAAACTCAATCAACCCAAGAAATATCATCATCAAAAAACACGGAATTGCTCAGCCAAAAGTATTTGCTCCGGTATTCCCAGGAACGAACTGTGAGTATGATACTTTAAATGCATTCCAGAAAGAAGGTGCTGTGGTAAGTAGTCTACCTTTAATTAATATTAGTCATCAACTATTGGATGAAAGCATTGATGCTTGGGTAGAAGAGATCAGAACTTCTCAGATCCTTGCATTCTCAGGAGGTTTCTCTGCAGGTGATGAGCCTGATGGTTCTGCAAAGTTCATCGTTAACGTTTTAAAGAACGAAAAGATGAGAAATGCGGTACACGAATTACTAGACAGAGACGGTATGATTATCGGGATCTGTAACGGTTTCCAGGCTTTGGTTAAATCGGGACTGTTACCTTACGGAAGAATTAAAGATCTCGATGAAAACTCTCCGACATTGGCTCACAACGCCATCAGAAGACACATTTCTCAGATGGTAACGGTAAAAGTAGTAAACGATGAAAGTCCATGGTTAAAAGGGATGAAAGGTCAGACTTTCACCATTCCGATTTCTCACGGAGAAGGACGTTTCATGGCTTCAGAAGAAGAAATCAAGAAGTTATATGAAAATGGACAGATCGCAACGCAGTACATTGATTTCGATGGAAACATTGCTCACGGAATGCCATTCAATCCTAATAATTCATTGTTTGGAATTGAAGGAGTGACCAGCCCATGCGGAAAGATCTACGGAAGAATGGGACACCCGGAAAGATTTACGGAAGGTCTCATGAGAAATATACCAACCGCGAATTATCATAATATATTCAAAAACGGTGTTGAATACTTCAAATAACAATACAAGAAAAATGATCGTCATTCATGGCGGTCATTTTTTGTCTTTAGACGGTTTCTATGAAGAAGCTTCTAATGTATTAATGAAAGGTACAGATTGGAAAATAGGAACCCTTGATGGCTTTGATGATATTCTCTACGGCGGTTTCGGAGTCTTCGAGAATAAAGAAGAAATTGAAATCGTGTGGAAAGAATCACAAAAATCAAGGGATGATTTAGGGCTAAAAGCTACTCAGGAATTTTATGAAAACAAAATCAGACAGGGAAAACCATTCAATATACAACTGATGCAGCAAAAACTTGATGAATTGAGAGCTGGAAAGGGACAGACATTGTTTGAAATTTTGATCCAAATTATATCGTCACATAAAAATATTACACTAATTTTAGATTAAATATCTGCACAATGATGGACAATTTAAATACCCTGAAAAATAAAGGACTGACCTTATTAACTATTTTTTATTTTGCATCAACTAATTATGTTCATGCCCAAAAAACGGTGAATAACTCAACATTATCTTCATTGGTCAATGTACAGGCAGATACCCTGGCTATTACGAATGTAAAGATAGTAGATGGTACCGGTAAGCCTGCAAGAACAGATCAGAATATGATCATTATTAATGGTAAAATTGCCAAGGTAGGGAATTCATCATCTGTAAAAATACCTAAAAAGGTAAAAATAATCAACGGACAGGGAAAAACCCTGATTCCGGGAATGATCATGATGCATGAACATCTGTTCTATGGAAAGGCGGTAAGCCCATATTATCTGGCCCTGCAGATGCCGGTATCCTTTCCTCAACTCTATCTGGCCGGCGGTGTTACCATGATGCGTACTGCAGGAAGTGTAGAGCCGCAAACAGACCTTACCTTGAAAAAATGGATCAATACCGGGAAAATCGCCGGACCGAATATCGATGTTACAGGTCCTTATATTGAGCGTGAAGGTCTTATGGTTCCTGAAATATTAGCAATTGAATCACCTCTTACAGCTGAGAAAATGGTGAATTATTGGGCAGATATGGGCTGTACTTCTTTTAAAGTTTATATGAATATCACCAAAGAAGATCTGGCAGCTACCATAGCCGCTGCACACAAAAGAAATATTAAGGTAACAGGTCATTTATGCTCAGTTACCTACAGAGAAGCTGCTGAGCTTGGAATAGATAATCTTGAGCACGGCTTTTTTGCCAGTACGGACTTCATTGCTGATAAAAAAGAAAATAAGTGTCCTGGTAATGCGAATGCTTCTTTGACCCGGTTACCGGTGGATAGTAAAGAAATGAAAGAGCTGATGCAGTTCCTGATTAATAAAAAAGTGACCATAACTTCTACATTACCTGTATTTGAACCTTATACCGAAAGAGAAGTTATACCTGGAGGAGGGGAGGTTGCTTTGGCAGCGTCTGTCTTGGAAAACATCAAAAAAAATTATGATTTGGTTGCAGGTAAAGATGTTGCCTATGCTGAACTCTTTAAGAAACAAATGGCCTGGGAGAAGCAATTTGTAGCCATGGGTGGAAGATTGACTGCCGGAAGTGACCCCACTGGAGCGGGAAGGGTAATTCCAGGCTATGCCAACAGACATTCATTAGAATTGTTGACAGAAGCTGGCTTTAGTTTTCCGGAAGCTGTAAAAATCACCTCATTGAATGCAGCCGAATATCTGGGAATTGAGAAAAAAACAGGAACTATTGAAGCAGGAAAAGATGCAGATCTGGTACTTATCAGTGGAGACCCGGAAAAAAATATAAAAGAAGTTCTGAATACGGAAATCGTATTCAAAAAAGGGATTGGTTACGATTCTAAGAAATTATTTGAACAGGCTGCTGGTAAAGTCGGACTGCACTGATTGATGTTTAATGTAAACAAGGCATATATCGGTTCTGAATACCGTAATAAATGATTAATATTGCAAAGCTGTGATTTAGAACTCAGCTGGGAAAAATGAAAAAAATTGTGTACGGACTGTTCTTTGGGGACAGTATAACCTATGGAGAATATGATGGTGTTTTTGGAGGCTGGGTAGATATTCTGAAGAGATATGCTCTGCAAAAATTCCATGAAGGAAATGGTGACGAACTGATTCTATTCAATTTAGGAATCGGTGGCGAAACTACAGAAGGTTTGTTGAAGCGAATGCCTACAGAATTAAGGGCAAGAAACGCTGCTGATGGAAATTTAGTTTTCATAAGTTACGGAGCCAACGATCTTGCGATAAAAGAAAAGGTTCAGATCGTAAATCCTGAACAGTTTAGAAATAATATCATCACAGCTGTTCAGAACGCTCAACAGTTTTCCAAAGATATTTACCTGGTGAGCATTCTTCCTATCTCCAAAAATATAGATGGAATAGTGGTAGGTTCAGGAAAATTAAGATCAAATGAGGAGGTGATAGCTTATAATGATATTCTCAAGAGCATTGCAGGAGATTACTCTTTAGGTTATATTGATTTTCATTCAGCATTGTTCAAAGACAAAGAGATTTTTCTGTCCGCAGACGGAGTTCATCCGAATGAAAAAGGTTATGGAATGATGGCCGAAATTGCAATTCCAATCATTGAAAAGTATTTATAATGCCTTATTTATTTTCTTACGGAACCTTACAGAAAGAGCAGGTTCAGCTCGAAACATTCGGACGAATTTTACAAGGTGAAAAAGACACCTTATCCCAATATAAATTAGGAATGCTTGAAATTACAGACCCTGAAGTATTACGAAAAAGCGGTCAAAAATATCATCCTGTCCTGGAGTTCTCAGGCAGCATTGATGATGAGGTTGAAGGGATGTTATTTGATGTGACCGAAGCAGAAATTCTTCAGGCGGATGAGTATGAAGTAGATGATTATAAAAGAATTGAAACCATTTTTAAATCAGGAAATAAAGGGTTTATTTATGTGGCGGCATCCTCTCGAACGTAAAGTAGATCTGTTTTTACATGCAAGATCAAATCATATATATAAAACATGTCAATATCAATAGAAACGGGCTTTAGCCCGTTTTGTATTTAAAAACAAATCCATAGGCTTTAGCCAAAACATAAAAAATCTGCCTGATCGGCAAATCTGCGAGAATTTTAAGAAATATGAAAAACTATTTATTCGTTATCATCAGCAATAATTATCCAAAGTTTCAAAAATCTCTCCTGACAAACAGTTGTCACAACGCCTTTCTATCTTTGTCCTACAACAAAAAATTAAGAAATGAACAACGTGAAAATTGAACCTTTTAAGGTAATCGGTATTGCAGTAAGAACAACCAACGAGAATGAACAGGCGGCAAAGGATATTCCGGTATTATGGGAAAAATTGATGCAGGAAAATATATTGGAAAAAATTCCTAATAAAATAGACAATACCGTTTATTCAATCTATACAGAATACGAAAAAGACCATACAAAACCGTATACTACACTGTTAGGATGCAAAGTTGAAAACCTTGATCATATTCCCGAAGGTATGATTGGGAAATCTTTTGAGGGTGGCAATTATGTGAAGTTTACGGCAAAGGGCAATCTTGCAGAAGGTTTAGTCATCAATGAATGGTTTAAAATATGGAATATGGATCTGGATAGAATGTTTACCGCTGATTTTGAAATGTATGGAGAAAAAGCGCAGAATCCAGCTGATGCAGAAATAGATATTTTGATTGCTGTGGAGTAAAACTCAAAAAACTAAGATACCTGTCTTTATAAACATTTAAATGGAAGACCTGAGACATGACATTCTCCTTCTTCGGAGGGTGGTAAAATCAAAGATTTTACGGGGTGGTTAAAAAAAATACTTCCAATATACCAGAACCCCAATAATCACAGAAGCGATGGCTATGAGTACAACTGCACCGGCTGCTATATCCTTGATAAATCCGATTCTTTTGTCAAAATCAGGTTGAATGATGTCACATATCTTTTCGATAGCTGTGTTGAAAATTTCAGCGCTTAAAACAGCTACAGATGCCATAATAATTAAAGCTGCGTCAGCGTAAGTAAGCTTTAAATAAAAAATAAGGAAGAGATTAATGAAGAAGGCAAGAAGCTCAATCTGAAAATTTCTTTCCGTTTTAATCATGATAAAAACACCCCGGAAAGCATTCAGAAAACTTTTATAGAGAGGAGGTTTTTGCATGTTTTTTTACTTTATTTCAACAAAGATAGCTTTTGTATTTTGATTGTTGCCGTTAATCTGTTATATTTGGATTATTAAGATTAAAATATATTCAGTGGTCAATATTTGAGATAAAAATATACCACTATGGAAACCAGAACGTAATATCGGGTCTGAAACCCCATTGACGATCTTTGTTAAAAACTCGTCGGGAATATTCTTTTCTTTGTTGTATGTATTTATTATATTTGTAGAAACTTATTTTATAAATCTATGAAATTTATTATTTCAAGTGGTGAACTGCAGAAGGCGTTGCAAACTGTAAGTGGCGTAATATCAAGCTCTCAATCGAGACCGATTTTAGAAAACTATCTTTTTGAATTAGACGGAAATAATGTTACCATTACAGCATCTGACGGCGAGACAACTCTTGTAACTTCTCTGGAAGTAAAGTCTGATGACTCAGGTAAATTTGCTGTTCCTGCTAAAATTTTTCAGGATTTTATCAAGACATATGGAGAACAGCCTTTAACATTTGTTGTAAAGGACAATGCGGAAGGAACTGGAAGCCAGCTTGAGATTTTAGATGAAAAAGATAATTTCGCAGTAGCATTAGATAACGCTGATGACTATCCCGAATTGCCAGAATTCGACGCTTCTCAAAGCGTGGTAATGCCGGCTGGAGTATTGTCTGAAGCCTTAACCAATACATTATTTGCCACCAGTAACGATTCACTTCGTCCGGTCATGACAGGAGTATTATTCCAGTTTACAGAAAACGAAACCAATTTCGTTTCTACAGACTCTCACAGGCTTGTTGTTTACAAAAGAGCAGACCTGATGAATGCTGAACCAATGGAGTTTATCATGCCTAAAAAACCTTTGAATATTTTCAAAAATATTCTGGCAAGCTCAAATGAAGATGTGAAAATCGACTTCAATGAGAATATGGCTAAATTTACTTTTGGTAAGCACATATGGATCTGTAGACTGATTGATGGTAAATATCCAAACTATACAGCGGTAATTCCTAAAGAAAACCCGAATGTATTGACCATAAACAGAAACCTTTTATTAGGAGCAATCAAGAGAGCATCCATCATGTCTAATAAATCTACCAACCAGGTAAGATTCAAGCTTTCAGGAAATATTCTTCACCTTCATGCAGAAGATACTGAATATGCAAACAAAGCAGATATGCAGATTCCTTGTGATTACAACGGAGAAGATATCAACATTGGATTCAGCTCTAAATTTTTAACTGAAATGTTGACAATCCTTGGATCTGATGATATTACAATGAAAATGTCTCAACCTAACAGACCGGGAATCATTGAGCCACTTGATGGTCTTGAAGAAAACGAAAATATTTTAATGTTATCAATGCCGGTAATCGGGTTATAAGATTAAAATAACAAATATTAAAAGCTGGAGTGATCCGGCTTTTTTTGTTTTCAGAACGTATTTTCAAACCTTACCCCAAGCTTAATTAAGATCAACTTGTTGATTCCATCTTTGCTCCCTGAAATCTACAGAACTATGATAAAAAACTTTGCGTTAAAAACAACCTCACAACCACACATATTATTACATTTTCAGAAAAAATAACGTTATTTGTGTAGGATTACAACTCTCATTATGGATGTGACAATACAATCTTACTCTTCTTCGGATTTTCTTTCAGAATTTACTACTGAAAATTATACTGTGATGATATGGAACGGAGAAGGGATATTTTCTGTGGATGAAATCAATTACCCTTATAATGGTTATCATATTCTGTTTCTTTCCCCTTATCAAAAGTTGAAACTGATTTCGAATACCGATGAGAACATTCAAATGCTGTTTTTTCATGGTGATTTTTACTGCATAGAATATCATAAAGAAGAAGTGGCATGTAATGGACTTCTTTTCAATAATATCTATTTGAATCCCAGTATAGAACTTTCAAAAGAGAATTATGAATATATCTTAGAGCTTTTTAACCATATTAAAAAAGAAGAATCTGAGAAACACCAATTTTCACAATCCATTATTAAAACTTATATCCAGTTGATTCTTGCTATTGGCAGTAAACAAAAAAGCGGGATTGAAAATAGCTCAGTAATCAACGAAAAGTTACCCAATAAGTATGCTGCAGAATTTCAGAAATTGCTCGAAGGTAACTTTAAAAATGAAAAAGAGCTTTCATTTTATAGTGATAAACTCAACATTACGAATAATACTTTAAGTAAGGTTGTCAAAAAAGAATTTGGAAAGACCCCTAGTCAGCTGATGAATGAGAGAGTTATTCTTGAATCTAAAAAGCTTCTTCATTTAACGTATCGATCCATAAAAGAGATTGCCTCAGAATTAGGATTTGATGATGAATTCTATTTCAGTAGGTATTTCAAAAAAACAGTGGGCTGTTCCCCAAAACAATACCGGGAAAAAGTGGGCATTTCTATAGTGGCAAAAATGTCCATGTAATATCCTGAAATATCTATGGTAGGGCCGTAGGCATGTGAATACCTTTGTTTAAAAAGTAAATCATATGCAAAACAGTAGTTTATACAATCGATTATTAAAGTTGGATGCTTATTTCTTCAACTTTCTGAGAATATCAATATTTATTGTCATGGCCTGGATTGGTGGGCTTAAAGCCTTTCAATATGAAGCTGACGGAATAGTACCTTTTGTTGCTAATAGCCCTTTCATGAGCTTCTTCTACAAAAGTGCAGGAAATAAAGTACAGAATGAAGATAAAAAGCTTGTTTCGGAATATACTTTATATAAAAATCCGGAAGGAAAAGTGGTAAAGAAAAATATTGACTGGCATACACAAAACTGTACCTATACTTTTTCTTACGGATTGGGTACGATGATTGTCATCATAGGAATTGGGGTTTTACTGGGAATTTGGTTTCCTAAAATCGGAGCAGTAGGAGGAGCTTTGACGTTTTTGATGTCACTGGTTACTTTATCTTTTCTGGTGACTACTCCTGAAGTATATGTTCCTAATCTTGGAGGTGATTACCCGACCCCTCAATACGGATTTCCTTACCTCTCGGGAGCGGGGCGCTTGGTTATAAAAGACATCATTATGATGGCCGGCGGATTGGTTTTATTTTCCGATAGTTTAAAGAAAGTTTTAAAGCCATCAGCTTAAGGATTTTAAATTACTTAGTAAAATTGTAAGAAGAAGCAGAGTATAGATTGATTTATTCAGTCTTCCGATGAAAAATAAATGAAAATTAATTCTCTTAAAATCGCTCTGAAATTTCTGTATTTCTCAAAAAAACACGACATTTGTACCGCGAAAAACCGACTCAATAACGGGACGGAATTTCAAATAAAAGTTTCAAAAATAGTACAGATGGAACCTCATGTTTCGTTTGACGAATTAAACAAGTAGATAGATAAGCAAATGAAAATATCAAACAACTGGCTGAAAGACTTTGTAAAAACGGAATTGAAAACTGAAAGAATCGGTGAATTCCTTACAGACATAGGTCTTGAGGTTGAAGGGATAGATAAATTCGAAAGTGTAAAAGGCAGTCTGGAAGGAATTGTTGTAGGTAAAGTGTTAACCTGCGAAAAACATCCGAATGCTGATAAACTGAAGAAGACAACAGTAGACGTTGGAAACGGAAAAATATTGAATATTGTTTGCGGAGCTCCTAACGTAGAAGCAGGACAAACAGTTCCTGTAGCCGTTGTTGGAACAAAGATCTATGATAAGACCGGAAACTTTTTTGAAATTAAAGAAGCAAAAATCAGAGGTGAGGTTTCTCAAGGGATGATCTGTGCAGAAGATGAACTTGGCTTAAGCGAAGATCACGGAGGAATCATGGTTTTGGATGAAACCAAATATGAAGTAGGTAAAAACTTTGCAGACTATTTTGAATTAACGAATGATGAGGTTCTTGAAATTGGATTAACACCCAACAGAACAGATGCCATGTCTCACTATGGTGTTGCAAGAGATCTTCATGCGTTTCTTTCTACAAACCAGCAGAAGTCTCAATTTAATAAAGTAGCTTCCGAAGTTTTAAATAACGAGGGAACTCACGATTTCAAGTTAGAAATTGAAGATGCAGAACTTTGTCCAAGATATATCGGTGCGGTGATTGAAGATGTAAAAGTTGCAGAATCTCCCAACTGGTTAAAAGACAGGTTAAAGGCAATCGGACTAAGCCCAATCAATAATATTGTAGATATTACCAACTATATTCTTCACGGGTACGGACAGCCGCTTCACGCATTTGATGCAGATAAAATTGCAGACAAAAAAGTGAAAGTAGGAGTGGTAAAACCGGGAACAAAATTCACTACCCTTGATGGAGTAGAAAGAACACTGAACGGTACTGAGATCATGATTAAAGATGGCCAGGATACTCCAATGTGTATTGCCGGGGTTTTTGGTGGTGAAAATTCAGGTGTATCTGAAACTACAAAAACAGTTTTCCTTGAAAGTGCTTACTTCAATCCAATTGCGGTAAGAAAAGGAGCAAAACTTCACAGTTTAAATACTGATGCTTCTTTCAGATTTGAAAGAGGGGTAGATCCAAATCTTACAAGAACAGCTATTACGCACGCTATCAAAATGATTCAGGAAATTGCTGAAGGTAAATTGGTAGGGGAGCTTTTAGAAGAATATCCTAAGAAAATAGAAGATAACTATGTGATCATAAGATTCTCTAAGATTGAACAGATTTTAGGAACAAAAATTCACAGAGAGAAAGTAAAAGAGATCCTGAAGGCATTGGAAATCCAGGTTTTAAATGAAATTCCTAACGGCTTTGAAATCTCTGTTCCTGCTTACAGAGCAGACGTAACAAGGGAGATCGACGTTATTGAAGAGATTTTAAGAATCTATGGATATAATAAAATTGATGCTCCTCAGAAGATTTCATTTACACCGGTTAAGCTAAGTGCAAACGATCAGGATGAATTGGAAAACAGCTGGGCAAGATCTTTACAAAGTCTTGGTTTCAATGAGGTAATGAACAACTCATTAACTTCAGTAAAAGACGAAACGGATGCTGTAAAACTATTAAACCCTCTAAGTGGTGATCTTGCATTCATGAGAAAATCTTTATTAGAAGGGCTTCTTCAGAATACGGTTTATAATATCAACCGAAAGAATGCAGACATCAAGTTCTTCGAATTAGGAAAAATCTACCACAAAAGAGAGAAATACGAAGAAAGAAAGCAATTAGCCATTATTGTTTCGGGAAGAGATGTAGCTGAAAACTGGTTACAGCCTAAATCTGCAGTAAGCTTCTACAACCTTAAAGCATATGTAAACGTTTTATTGGAAAGATTAGGAGTAAACTATAAAGAAGTTGCTTTATCTGATGATAGATTTTCTGATGCATTAGCTTATGAAGCAGAAGGTAAAGTCTTGGTAAGAATCGGAAAAGTAACTCCGGCATTGTTGAAGGATTTTGATATTGATCAGGATTGCTTCTATGCTGAAATTGAACTTGAATGGGCTCAGGAATTACGTTCTAAAAACGAATTGAAATTTAAAGATATTCCGAAATTCAACAAGATCAGAAGAGACTTGGCGTTATTGATTGATAAGAATGTTAATTATCAGGAGCTATACCAGACCGCGAAGAAAAACAAATCCCCATTCATTAAAGGGATTAACTTATTCGACGTATATGAAGGGAAAAACCTTCCTGAAGGTAAGAAGTCTTACGCCATGAGCTTTGAGCTGTTGAATGAAGAAAAAACACTGGAAGACAAGGAAATCACTGAAGTAATGGATTCTCTAATTAAATCTTTCCAGAAAGAATTCAATGCAGAATTGAGATCTTAATTTATAAGATTACAGAAATATATTGAAACGGGCTTTTTAAAGTCCGTTTTTTTTTGTTTTTAAATTATTCTAGGGATTAAATAGATTATGAAATAATATTCTATGTGTCTATGTGGTTTAAAAAAAATAACATAGACATATAGGCTTTAGGGGTATATATTATTTTAGTTGTGCATTCGTGGCAAATCATGAAAGCATATGTCAGCAGCATACAATTTTTTCGCAGATAAAATCCTGGTGCTTTAAAGAACATTAGAATTGTTCATCACCTTGCGCCTGAGTATTTTCCAATCTATCAAATAAACATTCCAACGTTGAGATGGCTTCTCTTTGCTCCATGATGAAGTAAAAAATATCAACTGTTAAAGAATAATAAAATTGATAGTGGTCCGTTTAAATAAGATAAAATCCGTAAATTTGGGTTAATTCAAAAAGTAAAAAATGAAAAATCTTTTTTTAAGTATATGTACAGCAGCAGTATTGGTATCGTGTGGAACCATGACAAGTCCATCTGCTTCTAAAGTAGGAAAAGCTCAGCCGGCTCTTGCCAATACAAAATGGACACTAGCCGATAACGTAAAAGGCAAAATTCCAACATTAAATATTGAAGGAGAAAAGATCAACGGAAATGCAGGTTGTAACAACTATTTTGGAACGGCTACAATAGATCCTTCTACAGGAGGTTTTTCAGCAGGACAAATGGGGTCTACCAAAATGATGTGTAACAATATCGGAGTAGAGCAGAACTTTATGGATATGATGAGTAAAGCTAACAAATATGTAATTTCAGGAAATGTACTGGAGCTTTATAAAGACAATCTTTTATTATTGAAATTCAATAAATCAGAATAAAAAATAAAAGGAACTCAATTTGAGTTCCTTTTTTATGATTTAGATGTTATTAATCTTCCTCTTCTTCGTCGTACTTAGCCAACTCTTCATCGCACCATTTGAATGCTGATTCTACCACTTTCGTAGCTTCGTCTGCCATAGTTTCTTCATCGTCTCCTTCAAGATCATCTAACCACTCAACTTCCTCTTCCTCAACATTTAGGATAAATCTTGGATATTCTGTGTGGACTACGAATAGATCTTCTGGAAATTCCGAATTATCTGCTAATAAAAACTTTGGTAATTTCATTTTTTTAATGTTTTAACTTTCTCAAAGATAATAAAATTATTGATATTTATTCTTGTCGATCTTAACTTTTTGTAAAACTTTATAACGCGTTAATGTTGTTTTTTTTAGAGTATCCTGAGGCTTGAAGGTTACCGTTAACTGAGGGTTTACAGTGCTGATGAGCTCAGCTAATTGCACTTTCTCCAAATCTTTTTCCTCAATAATAAAAAACTTCAGCGGAACTTTATCTAAATTTTCCGACTTTAAAAATCCTGTAATCGCTTTTCTGTTTTCAAGATAATTCCCTTTTGAAAGCCAAGTGAACAGCATTCCGGACATCAAACTCAAAATACCAATGACATACACTTTAGTATTGAAGATTTCAAACAGTTTTTTAAAATAAACCAACCAGAGCGGAAAGCTAAAGGGAGCTAGTAATCTATAATCCATAGGGTTTATGGAATAGAAATACTGTATAAAATAAGAACAGACAATTCCTAAAATTCCTATGAAAACACAAAAGAACTCAGGATCTGAAAGCTTTTGCTTAATAAAAAGGAATGCCATGAAAAGAAGATTTAGTACACCAATTCCGTAAATTCCATAATTGATAATACCACCAGCAGGATTGGCCATGTGAATAAACGGGTTAAAAGTAGTACTCAATCCCTGGAATAATTCTACCAATAATTCAGGAGTCGTGTGAAGTCCTATTTCCAAAAAGTCCTGTACATAGTCTTTATTAAAATAATCAATGAATAAAAACTTATACAATACAATGAAAATCATTCCTATAGCTGCCGAAATGATGAAGGAAGGTCCATACTTTCTTTTCCAGAAAATAAGTCCATACAAGCCTGTTCCACCAATGATAAAGAGTGCACTATATCTTATATTATACAGTATAATCAAAGATAGGGAAAGGTAAAAAACCGATTTCCAGCCTTCTATTTTTCTATCAATAATAAGAGTTGACGTATACAGAAAAAGGAATATAAAAGGTAAAATAAGTGCTTCACTCATTGTAAAAGCAAAAATGGAAAGAATGCTGAATAAGCTGCATACCACAATTGACTCCCTGAAATAGAATTTCTTTTGCCAAGCGAATAAAATAATAAACAGACAGCCGAGAATGCCGATTAGTTTACTGCTCCAGAACTCATCCAATCCAAAGTAGGTAAAGAATTTTATGGCTGAAGGATAGCCCAGAGGAGTCGTTGTATTATCAATCACAGGCAGTCCGTGAGCAAATCTCATATAGCGGATAGAATCCGGATTTACTCTTCCTTTTTCATTGAGTAAAAAACGAAAAATGGTCATCACTATAGTAGTGATGACCAATAATATTTGAATATTTTTCTCTTTAATTTTCATCAAAGCTGTAGTTATTTAGTATAAGTAGAGGTTGAGAACCCAAATTTATAACTTATAACGCACAACTCATAATTTGAATAATTATTTTAAAAACATTTTTGAAACTTTTTCAGCTTTTTTACTTTCAGAGTAATCATAGAAACCTTCTCCTGATTTTACTCCAAGTTTTCCTGCTGTTACCATGTTTACCAATAATGGGTTCGGAGCATATTTAGGATTTTTGAATCCGTCATACATTACGTTTAGAATCGCAAGACATACATCAAGACCAATAAAATCTGCCAATTGAAGTGGTCCCATTGGGTGAGCCATTCCTAATTTCATTACCGTGTCAATTTCTTCTACACCAGCTACACCGTTATATAGTGTTTCAATAGATTCATTAATCATTGGCATTAAGATTCTGTTGGCTACGAAACCCGGATAATCATTCACTTCTACAGGAACCTTCCCTAATGATTTGCTCATATCATAAATAGCATCGAAAGTTTCTTTAGAAGTAGAATATCCTTTGATGATTTCAACCAGCTTCATGATAGGAACCGGATTCATAAAGTGCATTCCGATTACTTTATCTGCTCTTTTTGTAGCAGCAGCAATTTTCGTGATAGAAATAGAAGATGTATTGGTCGCAAGGATACAACCTGCAGGAGCCAATTCATCCATCTGACCAAAGATCTTTAATTTAAGATCAAGGTTTTCAGTAGCAGCTTCTACAATAAGGTCAGCAGCTCCCACAGCATCATTAAGAGCGGTGAAAGTAGTGATGTTTCCCAACGTTTCAGCTTTTTGCTCTTCGGTAAGGTTTCCCTTTGCAATGATTCTGTCAAGGTTCGTAGTAATGGTTTTCAATCCTCTGTCTAAAGCTTCCTGAGATACATCTACAAGATTTACTTTAAAACCGCTTTGTGCGAAAGTATGTGCAATACCATTTCCCATGGTTCCTGCTCCGATAACTACAATGTTTTTGATCATTTTTCCTTTATTTTTTATAGATAGTTAAGTTTTTTGCATTCATGAGATCCTCCTGATGAGCGATATCTGTGGAATCAAAATTTATATTTCCGATGTTTTGCGACTTTTTGTTATTATTCTGGTTAGAAATAGAAGCTGTAAGTCCGCGTATAAGTCGTTTTTTCTGGGTGAGGGTTAGGAAATCAGTACCTACATACAGTTCAAATTCGCCTTCTCTGCCCATTCCTTTTTGCATCAGGATCTCCAGACTTCTAATCTGATTTTTCCTTTTAAATTCTTTCAGGTAACTGATGACCGGTTTTTCAGAAGCCGTACCACAGCATACACTTGTATAGCCGATCTTTAAATAGTTTTGATTCTTCTGTGAGAAGAAGAATGTAGAGCAAAATAAAGCCGCTGCTAATAGTCCTTTTTTCATATTGATGAAGTCAAAGAATCAATCCGATTCTCTGCGCTAAAATTAAGCTTAATATTTTATTTATTAAAATTATCCCAGACTGCTTTTGAAATGTCAGAGATTATTCTGCAGTTTTCTGCTTCCGACTCCTTGGAATTACTTACATATACCGCAATGGCATAGTGTTTTCCGTTAGGAAGAGTGATGATTCCCATATCATTTTCTGCAATCGTAAGAATATTATCTTTTATACTGGAAGATCCCGTTTTATGGGCTACTGGAGTCCCTTTAGGCAGTTGTTCCACAATTTTATTGGCTCCCGTTTGGGTTCCCAGCATTATCTGCATCAGATCATCGGTAGATTTTTTTGAAAGCAACTTTCCGTCGTAGAACTTTTTCAAAAGCTGTACGGTAGAATTGGTTGTAGTATAATTTTCAAATAACGAGTCCCATCCGTTAAGAGCCATCCCGCGTTCACTATGTTTAATCTGGAAGTCCTTAACTCCTTTAGAATTCATAAACTTCTGCACAGCCTGGGTCCCTCCTACAAGTTCTATCAGGATGTCACAGAGGTTATTATCGCTTAATGCTACCGTATAGTCTATGATTTCATATAAAGTAACCTCTCTATTTCCTTCAGGGTATTTAGTTTTGAAAGGAGACCATGTATTATACAGTTCAGATTTTTTAATAAAAACCTTTTGGTCCAACGAAAGTTTTCCTTTATCTACAAGATCCAGTGCTGCACAGGCCACATGAAACTTGAAAACACTCATCATAGCAAGCTTTTTATCACCGTTTTGGCTGTATTTAAATTGATTTTCAAATCCTAAAACAGAAACTCCTACCGTAGCTTGCTTATTCTTTGTAATTGCACTTATTTTTTGTTCCAAAGATGATTTTTGTGCTGACGCAAACGTAGATATTAAAAGGAAAATTGCGGCTATTTTTTTCATAATAACAGATTAAAAAGAAATCCCTTTTAGCATCTAAAAGGGATCTGCAATTTAAGGTAATTATTATTATTTTACTTCAAAATAATTCAGATTTACGCCCCCATTTTCAAATACAATTCTGAATTTATTTTCTCCTTTCTGAAATGGGATACTCTTCGTAGAAACGGTAGTCCAGTTTTCATTTTTGCCTGTAGAGGGCAGTGCGACACTTGCCAATATTTTTCCTGAAGCATCCTCAATCCTTACTTTGGAAGGATTAATACTCGAGTATCTGATCTCGAAGGTATAATTTTTATTCACCTTGGAATTGACTGTATACTGTAACCATTCTCCGGTTTCTGTTTTTCCTACATAATACTGATTGGTTATTTTATCCTGACATGAATAGATGTCAACACCATCATTTCTCATTTGCTGACCATAGTTCCATTCTGATCTTTTTGCAGGATCACTTACCCAGAGATTAATGAAATCCTTATCCAGATAAGCTGACCCCATTCTTCCCAGATCATAGTCTGATGCAAATATTCTTCCGGGAACCTGGTGGTTCTTAAACGGTTTTGTAGAATCATCCGAAACTTGTCTGAACATCGCATCTATAACATCATTTTTAACTTCTACATTGCTGAATTTGTAGTTGTCAGCAATTTGCATCAAAGCTTTTTGAGCATATTCTTTAGAAGGCTTTTCACCTCCATTCTTCCAATAAGCCAAGAGTTTTTCATATTCAGGAGTTGTTTTTACATTCGTGATTCCGGCGATATTATCAATCTTTTTCATAGGCCAGAAAGCGTATCCAATATTGTGTTTATCCAGCAATTGAATCAGTTCCGTGAACCATACATTCGAATTTTCACCGGTTTCTCCAAGCCAGATTGGTATATGATGTTTTTCTCTTAAATCCAGTGCAAATTGAATGGTTTTATCATCATTGTAATTCCAGTATTTATGAAAGCTAAAAGCCATGTTGTTGTCCCAAATCGGGATTAATCCGTTGTAGTTATTGCCCCAGCCGTTTCCTTCAATAAAGATAATATGCTTTTGGTCAACTTCACGAATAGCATCGGTGATGTCTTTCTGTAGTTTCCAAAGAGGAGCATTTGACATTTCGTCTGTTCCGTTGGGGTTTTTTCCTGTGAAATTGATGTTAGGCTCATTGATAATATCATATCCGCCAATCCAAGGTTCGTTTTTGTAGCGCTCTGCTAGTTTTTTCCATAGTGCAACTGTTTTTCTTTGATTTTCTTCACTTTCCCAAAGAGAAGGTTTAGTCTTATCATTATCAGAAATATTGGCATCATTTCCTTGTCCGCCAGGGGCAGCATGAAGATCAAGAATCAGGTAAATTTTGTTGTCTTTACACCATTGAAGAAGATCATCGGTCATTTTAAAACCTTCTTCCAGCCAGGTATCCTTACCTTTTGCCGGTTCTTTTTCTATGGAAAGAGTATACAGATTATAATGCATCGGAAGTCTGATGGAATTGAAACCGGCTTTTGCTAAAAAATCAATATCCTGCTTCGTAATTCCATTCTTTAAATAAGCCTTATAAAACTCCTGCATACCATCTTCACCAATCAGCTCAGCTATTTTTTCCTTAATTTTATACTGAGGGCCAGCAAAATCAGCTGTTTTCAGCATATAGCCTTCCTGTAGCATCCAACCTCCTAAACCGAGGCCTCTCAACTGGATATTTTCACCTTTATCATTAACGATTTTCTTTCCTGAAGTCTTTAATAATTGAGATGTCCCAAATTGAGACAATAATAAGGCGGATAATAGGATGGATCTTTTCATAGTTGTTTTGATTTTAAATAATGAGGGGATTAGATTTTAATTATAAGAAAATGGTAGCATCATAATAAGAGTCTATATGAAGACCACTTATTCTGGCCGGAATCCATTGGATATGTAAAACAAAATCTTTCAAATATTTGCTGAATTGTTTTTCAAATATATTATTTTTTTTGTTTTGAAACTGACTTTCTGATAATAAATCAGTGATTTTATTTTTTAAATGACATCTGTAATCAATAAAAAATGCTATCTCATAACCTTTTTTTGATTATTAAGATAGCATTGTAAGTATTACTGTTAATGAAAACAGTATATTTTTATTTCTGACTGATAAGCTTCATAATTTCTAAAGCAACCTTTAAGGCTTCGGTTCCGTCTTCAAGAGAAACTTCTACATTTTTATCACCCGTAATGGCATCAGCAAAAGAATTTAATTCATCAAGAATAGCATTGTTAGGCTGAATATTTGGATATTCAAACAAGATCTGGTTTTTCTCTCCTTCAGCATTTTCAATAATCATGTCAAATGGAGTAGGACTTTCCGGAGCGTCTTTCATTCTGATTACTTCTGCCTTTTTCTCAAGAAAATCTACTGAGATATAAGCGTCTTTCTGGAAGAATCTGCTTTTTCTCATAGCTTTCATTGATATTCTGGACGTGGTAAGGTTGGCAACGCATCCGTTTTCAAATTCTATTCTGGCATTCGCAATATCAGGAGTTTTGCTTACTACACACACACCGCTGGCATGGATGTTTTTTACCTTAGATTTTGCGATGCTTAGCAAGATATCAAGGTCATGAATCATAAGATCCAATACCACAGAAACATCGGTACCCCGAGGATTAAATTCAGCCAAACGGTGAATTTCAATAAACATCGGATTGTTGATATATTCCTTGGTTGCTATGAAAGCCGGGTTATATCTTTCCACATGTCCTACCTGTGCTTTAATGCCATTCTCCTGGCATAAACGCAGGATTTCTTCTGCCTGTTCCAGGGTTTGGGTAACTGGTTTTTCAATAAAGAAATGAAGTCCCTTTGCAATTGCTTTTAATGCATAATCATAATGATAGACTGTAGGAGTAACAATGTCCAGCATATCAATCTGCTCAAGCAATTCATCAAAATTTTCAAAATATTTATATCCGAATTCGGCTTCTAATTTTTTCCCGTTTTCAATATCTTTATCGTGGAAGCCTACAAACTCATATCGATCTGACTGATTAAGAAGTTTTAAATGGATCTTTCCCAAGTGTCCGGCACCTACCAAACCTGCTTTTAACATAGCTGTATAAATTTCTGTAAAGATAAGAAAGAAGTTATATTCGGAAAGGCAGAATTTGTTTTTTTGTGGATAATTCTTTCATCCAATTCCTAAAATCTAAAATCTAATTTCTTACTTTTGTCACATGCAGGATTCGTTTGTACATAAAGGAAAAAGAAAGAATTTAGTAGAATATCTCAGATACAGAATCGGGATTTCGGATGAAAATGTACTTTCGGCAATGAATGAAATTCCGAGACACCTTTTCATTGAAAGTATTTTTGAAGACTTTGCCTATGAAGACAGGGCTTTCCCCATCTTGGCGCATCAAACCATTTCTCATCCATCAACGGTAGCAGAACAGTCTGAATTGTTACAGGTGAAAGCAGGTGAGAAAGTACTGGAAATAGGAACCGGATGTGGATATCAGACCGCTGTTTTAATCGCAATGAAAGCTCATGTATATACAGTGGAAAGACAAAAGGATCTCTTCGATTTCTCAAAAAACAAATTGAGAGAACTTCATTTATATCCTAAATTCCAAAGCTTTGGAGACGGATTCGCCGGGCTTCCCACTTTTGCTCCTTTCGATAAAATTATTGTAACCTGTGGAGCCGGAACTTTACCTACGGAATTATTGAAACAGTTAAGGGTAGGTGGCATAATGGTGATCCCATTAGGACCAACAGATGAACAGGTGTTATACAGATTCACAAAAGTAGGGCCTACAGAGTTTGAAAAAGAAGAATTTGGAGCGTATAAGTTTGTTCCGATGTTGGGAAACACCAATCAATAAAAACTAAGATTGAATTCTGAATTAAAAAATAATTGCTAAGTCATAGAACTGGTAGAGGAACTGGTCTCAAACACCAGTTCTTAATGAAATAGGATGCAATCGAGGCCAAAAAAATGTGAATTTTGAGGTGTAATCTGGAAGATATCATATTGAAAAAGAAAAATTTTGTAGTTGATATAATTTAAAATTTTTTGTGTTTTTTTTAATAAATTTTTGGTTCAGTTCGGAATAGAAATTGGACTTCTTTAAAAACAAACCCACTTAAAATCTTATGATTATGGACACAAACAGATTCAAAGCGTCCCATGATTTCAGTAATCTTCAAAAGAACCTGAACAATAATCCCGGATATAGTGTAGAAAGCTATTCCCAGCAGGTAAAAGATTATATTCATGATATGAAAAGCAAGAATCAGGAGGCTACAAAACAGGGATTTATGACCCATGCACAGAAGTCGGTAAAAGAAGTTTGGGAAGAAATTCAGGAAATAGCTTCTGAGGCTTGGGAGAAGAATAAGAACCATTCTGATGAAAAAAATAATATTTAATATTAAAGTTGAATAACCTTACTTTTTGCAAGTGAGGTTTTTTATTTAAATCCAAAAAAGTAATGATGAAAGTCTTTGTTAATAAAAGAATTCCTGAGGTCGGAATCAATATGTTGCAGGAAGCAGGATTACAGATTGTATTTCCTGAAAGTGAAAATCTAACTTATGAAGAATGGCTGAAGTATTGTCAGAATACAGATGTTATTTTAAATGTTGGCGGTGATTTTAAATATGACAAATTATTTTTTGATTCCTGCCCTAATATAAAAGCGATCGCGTTGTATTCTGTGGGATTTGACCATGTGGATATAAAAGAAGCGAATGTAAGAAATATTCCGATTGGAAATACACCCGATGTGTTGAGCAGAGCGACTTCTGATGTTGCTTTTTTACTAATGCAATCGGTAGCAAGACGAGCAAGTTATAATTTTCAAAAAGTAAAAGAAGGAAACTGGGGTGCTTTTGATCCTTTGCATGCTTTGGGACAGGAACTCTATGGTAAAACACTGGGTGTTTTCGGATTAGGAAGAATTGGTTTTCAAATGGCTGAGAAGTGTAAAAAAGCCTTTGATATGGAAATTATTTACCACAATCGTCACCGCAATGAAGAAGCAGAAAGAGAACTTGATGCAACTTATGTTTCCTTTGATGAATTGGTTAGAAATTCAGACGTGCTGAGTGTTCACGCCAATTATACTCCTGAACATAAAGATCTATTCAATCAGTCGGTATTTGAAAAGATGAATTCTGATGCTATCTTTATCAATACAGCAAGGGGCGGTTTCCATCAGGAACAGGACTTATATCATGCATTAACTGAAGGAAAGATCTGGGGGGCAGGTCTTGATGTAACCAATCCGGAACCTATGTCTGCGAACAATCCTATTTTAGAATTATCTAATGTTTGTGTATTGCCCCATATTGGCTCAGCAACCATTGAAGCCAGAAACGGAATGGCAAGACTAGCTGCCGGAAATCTTATTGCTTTTTCAAAAGGAGAACAGATGCCTAATTGTGTGAATCCTGAGGTCTATGATTAAGAGACAGATCTGATTATACATACCAATGAATGGATCCATTGAGACCGTTCAGTGATTTTTATGCTTTTAAGGAGTTCTATCTATTTTTTCAGAATATCCATCACTCCAGCTCATTATAATTGATTGATATTTGCCATCAGATTCATTAACGAATTCAAGTTGATAGTCTCCTCCCACCTGAAATAAATTTTTAGAAATCCCGATCATAGGAAAAGTAAGGTTGCTTTTTTGATTAACATCTCTGAAGTTCAATTGATTATCATGTTTTGTAATTTCGAATTCAGCAAATCGGCCAGTATATTTGTCGAGTTGGCTGCTATCAGCTTTAATATTGGCTATTTGTGACTGATTATAATTAATCAGCCATTGTATTTTGGGCTTTTCGCTATTATTAGTGGATGTTAGTTTGTTTTTAAGAATCTCATTTTGTGCAGTAAGAAGAGGAGTATCAGTTTGAATGTCCGGAATAACCCCGGTGCCTTCCCAATCTGTATGCGTTTTTTCATTTTCACTACGCAAATAAGGAATAAAACCCACAAAGCCATTTGTGAGGCTGAAGCTTCGTGTCAGATGTGCTCCTCCACTCGTATTGTTGCCGATTATTTTGGCACCATAAAGAGTTTGTAAGGTGTAAGCAAAACCTTCAGCTGCTGAGAATGTTTTTGTACTGGTCAGTATATAAACGGGCATTTTCATGAATACCCCGTTGGTATCTTGTAAGCCTTCCACATAATTATCACTCCAGGTATTTTTAATACGATTAAAGCTTCTTCCTATTTTTGTTCTGCCATTAAAAAAGTATCCTAGTATATTATTGGATTCTCCGCTGCCACCACGGTTATTACGCAGATCAATAATCAATGCATCGGTATTTGATAAAAACTGCATAGCTGAATGAATTATTTTTTTTGCATCATCATTTGGTAACGCAAAATTTGTAAATTCCAGATACCCAATGTTTGAAGGGAGTATTTCCAGTTTTCTAAAGTAAAAATTTTGTGATTTTTCTTTTGCAATGTCCGCTTCGTTTATTTTATTTTTATTGGATTCTGAAGAATTGAATTTAATAATATTATTTTCTAATGAAGGATTATATTCAATGCGTAAGTGTTTATCATCCTGAATGAAATGTATGTCTGTATTGATTTTGTCAGCAAAATCCTGGGGATTGGTTAGGTTTTGGTATTTTCCTTTTTTATATTCTTTATTGAGAAAATTGACGATTGATAAGGCTTTATCAGGGTATACATAATTTCTTTGAATGATAGAATCAATACTATAAATAACCTGTTTGATGGTTGCCTTGTCAAATTTGATATTCTGAGCACATAGAACATGACCTGATAAACTTAGCCCTAATGTAATGATGGTTAAAGGGAATATTGATTTTTTTTTCATAGCTGTTTTTTATCTTTTCAAATATATAGAAGTATTCCTTATCTTATTATTGTATTAAAAATGTTAATATAACAATGATAATAAAATTACTATAACTGAGTGAATAATAAGGTATACCATTACATAATAAACTTTCTTTTTGAAAATTGTATTGAGATAAATCTACTGGTTGGAATTATTTTTGTTCTTACTATAGTAACCCTTAAAACCTAAATATTATGGCACCAGAAAACAATATTAATGAACAGAATAAAAGGTTAGAACGTATGGATTATGATCCCAACGAAGATATATTCAAAAGAGAAAAACATATTTCGCTGGATGGAGACGGGAATCCTATATTTGACGAAGATATAGATGATGACAAAATAGATAAAGGCCTGGATATCCCAGGAGCCGAAGAGGATGATGAAATGGAAGAAATAGGAGAGGAAGATGAAGAAAACAACTATTGGAGCCTCAGTGATAATGAGGACGATCATGAAGAGGAAAATGATGATGTTCTAACTTAAGAAGTTTTCATACGTACAATAAATAATAACCTTACTGAATTTCAGTGAGGTTTTTTATTTTTCATCTGGGTTATAATCTTATTTTGTAAGAAGAAATTTCCCTCCTCTGGAGGGGTGGATTCAAAAATTATCAAATTTTTGAAGACGGGGTGGTTCCATAATGCGTAATAATAAAATCCTCTAAATCTTTCATAGTCAACACAAGATTATTTCTTACGTCAAAATCAGCAATCCTAAAAACCAATAGACCTAAAGATTCCAGATATTTTTGCCTAATGTCATCATAAACTTCTTTCCCTTCATGGCTTGAACCATCAATTTCTATAATTAATCCTAAAGATTTCACATAAAAATCGACAATATAGTTTCCAATAATTCTTTGCCTGTCGAAATCAATATGATGAAAAGTTCTGGCCCTAACTTTTTTCCAGAAGATAACTTCACCTAGTATTCCGGCTTTACGTTTTTCTTTTAATAATACTTTTAAATAGGGATTATAGGGAAGGTTTTCTACAAAATTTTTATGAATGGGAATTCCATTGATGGAGGTTAGTATTTCTTTCATTTGTGTGTTTTAACCACCCCGTCTTCCAAAATTCTTTGAATTTTGAAATCCACCACTCCAGAGGAGGGGAATGTGAGTGCATCTTTTCAAATATAGTATTTAAAAATATACTGTTGATTATCTTTTCACAGGGTTGATAATCAATTTTTTTACTTATTCATTCTTTCCCCCTTTGCTTTTCCCCTCTTTTGTTGCCTATATTTCATAATTTGAATATCTTTAAAACTTCAAACATTGTTTAAACATAGAACTTTAAATAGCAATATGACATTCCAAGAACAGATACAGCAGGGGATTCCTAATCAGCTGCCACAACCAAAACCATACGAGACCAATATCAACCATGCTCCAAAGCGCAAAGAAATTTTAGGGGAAGAAGAGAAAAAACTGGCATTAAAGAATGCTTTACGTTATTTCGATCCCAAGTTTCATGCAGAATTAATTCCTGAATTTAAGCGGGAATTGGAGGATTACGGAAGAATTTATATGTATCGTTTCCGTCCGGATTACGAGATGAAAGCGAGATCCATTGAAGATTATCCGGGAAAATCTGAGCAGGCGAAAGCCATTATGCTGATGATTCAGAACAATCTGGATTATGCAGTCGCTCAGCATCCTCATGAATTGATTACTTACGGGGGAAATGGTGCTGTTTTCTCCAACTGGGCACAGTATCTGTTGACGATGAGGTATCTGTCTGAAATGACCAATGAGCAGACTTTGGTCATGTATTCAGGACATCCGATGGGATTGTTCCCGTCTCATAAAGATGCACCAAGAGTAGTCGTAACGAACGGGATGATGATCCCGAACTATTCAAAGCCGGATGATTGGGAGAAATTCAATGCTCTTGGCGTAACGCAGTACGGACAAATGACTGCAGGAAGTTATATGTACATCGGCCCACAGGGAATTGTTCACGGAACAACGATTACTGCTTTAAACGCTTTCAGAAAGATCAATAAAGAGCCAAAAGGAGGACTTTTCGTAACTTCAGGATTAGGAGGAATGAGTGGAGCTCAGCCAAAAGCAGGAAATATTGCCGGTTGTGTTACCGTATGTGCAGAAGTAAATCCAAAAATCACCAAAATTCGTCATGATCAGAAATGGGTGAATGAAATTTATGAAGACCTTGATGCATTGGTAAAAAGAGTAAGAGAAGCACAACAAAATAAAGAAACGGTTTCTTTAGCGTACCTTGGAAACATTGTGGACGTTTGGGAAAAATTTGACAAAGAAGATTTAAGAATTGATATTGGTTCAGACCAGACATCACTTCACAATCCTTGGGCGGGTGGATATTATCCGGTAGGACAAAGTTTTGAAGAATCCAATGCAATGATGGCTGAAGACCCTGAATTATTTAAAGAAAAAGTTCAGGAAACTTTAAGACGACACGCTGCAGCGATCAATAAACATACAGAAAAAGGAACTTACTTCTTCGATTACGGGAATGCCTTCTTATTGGAAGCTTCCAGAGCCGGAGCAGATGTAATGGCAGATAATCCAACATTAGGAAGAGAATTTAAATATCCAAGTTATGTTCAGGATATTATGGGACCAATGTGCTTTGATTACGGTTTTGGACCATTCCGTTGGGTATGTGCAAGCGGAAAACCGGAAGATTTACAGAAAACTGATGAAATTGCATGTGCTGTATTGGAAGAAATGATTAAAAACTCTCCTGAAGAGATCCAGCAGCAGATGAAGGATAATATTCAGTGGATCAAAGGAGCACAGGAAAATAAATTGGTAGTAGGATCACAGGCAAGAATCCTGTATGCCGATGCAGAAGGAAGAATGAAGATTGCTGAAGCCTTCAATAAAGCGATTAAAAATGGTGAAATAGGACCTGTAGTATTAGGGAGAGATCATCACGATGTTTCTGGAACAGATTCTCCTTACAGAGAGACTTCCAATATCTACGATGGTTCCAGGTTTACGGCAGATATGGCTATTCACAACGTTATTGGTGACAGTTTCCGTGGGGCAACCTGGGTTTCTATCCATAATGGTGGTGGAGTAGGCTGGGGTGAAGTAATCAATGGAGGTTTCGGAATGCTGCTGGATGGTAGTGATGATGCCGACAGAAGATTAAAGTCTATGCTTTTCTGGGACGTGAATAACGGAATATCAAGAAGAAGCTGGGCAAGAAATGAAGGGGCTATTTTCGCAATTAAAAGAGCGATGGAAGTTGAACCTAACCTAAAGGTAACCCTTCCGAACCTTGTAGACGAAAACTTACTGTAAATTATAAATAATTCAGCATTGGCTAGTATTAACAAACAACTGTTTTCACACCTCAATGTAGAGGATAGTGATCCTGTTTGGGAGAAATTTGCTGAGGTTGAGTTTTCAAAGAAAAACATATTCCCGGACCATAAAGCCTATCTTCTTGAAGATGGGCTTGTCCGTAAATACTATATTAACAGTACTTCAGACATCGATACCGAAGTTTGTGCAGAATTCTACTTTCCCGGTGATATTTTTACCGTTGGAGATAAAGGTTCTGAAGGTATTTATGAGTCCATCAGCAGTGGTCTTGCCTGGGAAATTACTTTAGATGAGGTAAAAGAAATGTTCGCTGTAAACCCTGAGTGTCGTTTTGTGCAAAATTATTATCTGACCAGGAAACTGAATGCCGCTATGAAACGCGAAATGCTTCTGCTTAAAAATACTCCTCAGGATCTTTACGAATATCTATTAGCCAACAAGCCTCATTATATTCAGAATATTCCTTTAAAATATCTGGCGTCATATATCGGGATCACTCCAATTTCTCTGAGCCGAATCAGAAAGAGAATTAATTAACTTTTGTTTATTGTTTGACCTTCTATAAGTCTTTTCCTTTGTTGAAAAAAGAATATGGAAATACAAAAATTAAACTGGGCAGGAATAAAACTGATTTCTCAGGGGAAAACAGTTTTGATGGATGCAGTAGAGGACTTTTCTTATTACAAACCTGTATTAGGAGAGGCTGTAGACGAAGTGATCTCTTTTACAGATGAGATAGAAGCAGATTATATCTTATTTACCCATATGCATCTGGATCATTTTGATAAAAGTGTTGTGGAAAAATGCCTGAAAAAGAATGGGAAACTAATTGTATACTCAGGGTTAGAATCAGTTGTCAGAAAGATTATGGGTGATATTGAAATGGTTGTATTGAACCTTAATGAAGTTTTTACAGAAAACAGTATTACCTTTAAACCTGTATTTGCAATGGACGGAGTAGGAGAAATTCAGTCTTCATGGATCGTGGAAGATGCAACCACTAAAATTTTTCATGGTGGAGATACCATTTGGCATAACCAGTTCTGGAAATTGGGAAAAGAGAATGAAAATATAGAGTATGCATTTTTGCCTGCTAATGGTGTTGTTGTGAACTTTGAAATAATAGGATTGGAATACAGCCCGGTTCCGGCTTCACTTAATTTGAAGGAAGCTTTTTCTGCGGCTCATCTTTTACATGCTAAAAAACTGGTTCCGATACATTATGGATTGTTTTCGCATGAGAAATGTTATATTCCACAGCTGTTTGATGAGAATGATCTGAAAAGAATTTCTGATGAGGTAGGACAGGAGTATAGGGTTTTGAAGGATGGAGAAGTGTTGATGGATTCATAGACAAACATTTGTTTTTTAACAAATAGATTCATAAATTAAAAAATGAAAAAAATTGGAATTATAGGTTGTGGCTGGTTAGGCGCTCATATAGCAGAGAAGTTATCAGGTCAATATGAGATTTTTGCAACCACCACCTCAGCGTCTAAAATAAAAGATTTATCCGCTAAAGGATACCACATCACTCAGGTCAGCTTTCCAGATGAAGATATATCGAAAACAATGCAAGAGTGGGAAATAGCGCCACAGTTGAATGCGGTGATTATCACGGTTCCGTTTTCGGGAGTGAGAGGAGCTGAAATTCCTTTGTATGATAGAGCTAAGAATTTACTTGCATTTCTTGGAGATTATAAAGGTCAGGTCTATTTGATGAGCTCTACAGGAGTATATCCTGATACTGAAAAAGAGTTTACGGAAGATGACCGTCTTGCAGATGATGTGCCAAGCGAGGGTATTATAAAAAGCAGATTTCCTGAAGTTAATATTTTGAGATTAGCAGGGTTAATGGGGGACCAGAGGCTTCTAAAGAATTATAATATATCCAATCTGGATCTGCTGGTTAACCATATTCATTATGCCGACATTTGTTCAGTCGTTGAAAAAATGCTGGAGAATAAGTCTCAGTCCAAAGTCTATAACGTGGTGGCGCCTGTGCATCCTAATAAAGAAGAGATCATCAATGCACAGAAAGATCTGTCGTATTCAGGTGAACGTACCACCCAAGGCAGAACAATATCGCCCTCAAAATTAATTTCAGAACTGGATTATGAATTTCAATATCCTGATCCACGATATTTTCATCTTACGAATGGTTCTTAATGATGATATCTTAAAAAATAGAAACCTGCTGTTAAGCAGGTTTTTTTTAATTTCTAGGTTTCTGTAACTATATTTTTAATCCTGATAGTCAATGATTTTATATGCAATTTGTTCTTTCTCTATATAGTTTTTAAGTTCATCAAGATCTTTCCACACATAAGAAGAACCATACTGACAAATATAGACACCATCATCTTCAAAAATAATACTGATATTAGGCATTTTTCCTGTATTTTCTGCATGCCTGAAATCCCGGAACACCTGATAGGCATATTCATATTTTTTCTCGAAAAGATCAGAGCTTTCTAACAAATCCTGAATTTCAGTGGTTTGTTGGTCCGTGAGTTTTGTTTTTAATTTGTATTCGAATCCCATTTTAGTTGTTACTAATATTTCAAGGGTTAGAATTTTATTGGAAAAATAGGATAGTTTTAGCTATCGTTTGTGTTCAAACTTCTATTTTATGTTGTGTTTAGAGGCTTGTATTGATAGAGTAAAGCTTTTATTAATGATTCAAAACTTTAAAGTTTTCTATGTCTTTTAAATAAATCATTGTTTTACCTTGTTTAGCCTTACCTTTTATTAATACTGGAAATTCATTTTTATGAGCTTCAATAGCTTCGATATATTCATCACTTTTTAAAATTACCTTTATTTTTTCTTTTGAATTTGAAATTGTTGTTTCTAAAACAACCTCGTTCGCATTGGAATTTTTAGGAGAATTAGACATTAATTTTTTTACATAACCAACGACTTCAATTGATTGAGTTTCTAATAAAATATTTTTTAAATTACGTAAAAACTTATTAAAATATATTATTCTGCCTTGGACTTTTTCTGTATGTATAGTTCTGTCTAATTTAGTGTTTGTTAGTTCGAATTCAATGTTGTTAATATTTGTTTTGGCATATAAATCTTTGATTGAATTTAATAATTCAAAATTTATAAAATCTTTATAGTCTGAAATAAAATTTTCAGTTACATGATTGATTTCATATGGATTTAAAATTTGATTTTGAACAAAATCAATTACATCGAAGAGTTTATTGTTAACATTAAATGAATTTATCTCAGAAATTGATGTATACAATTCCCCATTAGGAACCTCAATTTTAGTAATAAAACTTCCTTTTTCAGTTTGAAGGGTTCTACAGTTTTGTAAGTACAAATCAGACTCTAATTTTGAATCTGCAAATATTGGTTTATTTGTAGAAACGAAAGAAACTGATTGTGATAACATTTTTTTAAAAATATCTAAACTATCTATATAATTAACAAATGAAATGCTTCCATCTGCATTATTGTTATCAAAAACTCTGTATTTAATAATAGATTTATTTTCACTAAAAATTATTCTAAGATCATCATCATTTTTTGAAAAAGGTAAGAATATTAAAAGATCTTCGATTAATCTCGAAATATAGTTATCATAACTTTTTTGTGTAGTTTGATCAAATTTTGGTATTTCTAACCTAAAATCAGAAGGTAAGTTTAAATTATCATCAGGCTTGAAGTATATAAATAAATTACCTTGCCTTTCAATATGCCATCCTCTTGAAAGTAAAAAATCAATAATATATCTTTCTTTAAATGTTGACATTAATCTAGGCTATTAAAAATATTAGTATAAAAATCAGTATCTATCTTATTAGCTTTTGGAATTTCAATAGCAATTGTATTTTGATTTGTAGAATGATCTGCACTCGGATCAACTTGATAATAGTATGCACATTTTTTTATTATGAGTTGTTCAGTATCTATTGTTAACCAATCATCAGGATCATCAGGCATAATAAAAACAGCAAGAATTAACGGTATAACTGCTCCATTTTCATTAGCTCTGATAATTAAATCATTATAGTTTTTTACTTCTAGATCATATTTTATACTTGTCTTTGATGGATCATCATAGTTTCTTACATATTTTTGAAATACTGCCTTTATTTGAATATCAATAGCCTTCCCTCCTGTTAAATATCTTCTTCTGATAGGACACAAATTAGCTTTTCTAATAGTTAAGTCTGTACCATAATCACGAGAAGTGGCATTAAAATAGCCTTGTCTGTTAGCTATTGTTTCTAGAAAACTTTTGGAGAGTTCTTCCATTATTATTGTATCAGTCATTTCTATTCTTGTATGCTAATTTTCAAATATACAAACATTTATTTTTTTATATTTAAGCTATTCTTAGTAATATAATTTTGCATTATAGGTGAGTTATGGTTTTCTAGGCAATATTTTTCTTAACGAAGTCTTTGAATTTTTCTTTAAAATTATCAGCAAAAAGATTTACATCAAAAGTTTTCCGTTCATTTCCATTTTGTGCGGAGAAAAGCATTGTTTTAAAAAACTCGGAATCTAGTCCTTGGAATTTACTTTGGTATAGTCTTTCTGAACACACCCAGGTTTCACAATTAAAGGTAATTAAGCTTGAAAGCCTTCTTTTTAATCTTTTTTCATTTTCTTTAAAAAAAAGATTGACAAACGATTTTACTTTAGAAGTGTCATCCTTATGATAACCCATTAGAAGAATCGATTTATTATCATATGGAAATAATGAAATAAAAATTTGGGATGTTCTTGGCATATCTACTCCATGTTTTCTTATATGATTTTCGATTTCTTGACTTGTATCATAGGTATATATAGAATTTAAACAGAGCTCAAACCACTCAAATTCTCTAAATGAAAATTCAAATGATTCTGTATTATTGTTTAGGTCATTCCACATTGCATCAATAAAAAAAGTTAAATCTTGTAAGCCGATTTCATTTTGTTCAATAAATATTTTTACTCTTCTACTTGAAATAGTATCAGGATGAGCTAATATACATTTTTGGTGTTTAATTACAATTTCTTTAATTCGATATTCATTACAAGCAGTTCTTAATGCAAAGAGTAGACTTGATTCATAATCACTAAAATCAATTTTATTCTTAGATTCAATTTTTTGAAAAACTGATGTATCATGATTATTACAAAAGCCCAAAAAAGTATAAACCTTATTTATGCCTTTTTTTTGAAATCCTATATATTCTTGTTTAAAATGATTTACTGCTGATTGCCACAAATGTCTATCCTCTGCTATAGAAGATAGAATACCATTTTTTTGCATTATATGAGAATTGATGGCATTTTCTTCACAGCCGGGATACATGCAGGTATTAGTTTGTTCCGTTGCTTGTTTTATACAATCTGTAAAGATTTTTGCTAATTCTGGTTGGGTAGTTTTCATAGTTTTTTAGATGTAACATTCAAATATATAAAACTAGTATTTATAATAGTCTCCGTATTTCTACGGAAATTCCCTCAAATATAAACTACATAATTATCAAAACCTTATGGTTTCCCGTAATCTAAAAACTTTTAACCTAAAAAATCAACTTATTTTTCAACCCCCAATCTCTCCAAGACTCTAAAACAATAACAAAACTCCCAAGTCCTCCATTTTATTTAAAACAAGCTTATTTGTAATCTTCGCAGTTCTCCGAAAGTTTCCTGCAACTTACGGGTAATCTTTGCAATAATTTAGCAGTATACAATTTTATCGCAGATAAAATCCTTGTGCTTTAAAAACGGTGTTGAAAGGTAAAAAATAGTAACTTCGTGTTTCCAACCTTTTTCATAAATAAAGCATCTTTATAAGTAAAAGAAATACTATGAAAATTACCATCCCAACACCCTGTCATGAAAACTGGAATAACATGATACCAGATGAAAAAGGAAAATTTTGTTCTGTATGCTTTAAAACCGTTCAGGATTTTACTCGTTTTTCAGATGAAGAACTGATCAATAGTTTTGATTCAAATGAAAATATTTGTGGAAGGTTTCGGGAGGATCAGTTGGGAATAAACCTAAACTTTTCATTGGCGAGTAAATTAGCCTTTGGACTATGGATAGTAGGTGGTTTTACTACTGTTGTAAATGCACAGGAAATAAAGCCAACAGAGAAAGTACAAGAGGTGAATATGAGTGTCATACCTACTGGCAATTTTAACAGAAATCCATCTTTAAGAATGGGAGCACCCATTTCAAGACCTGCAGACAAACCTCTGGTTTTGCTTAATAACAAAAAGATTTCTATAGAAGAATTACAAACATTAAAACCAGAGACTATTGAAAGTATAAATAGTTTTCTACCAGCAGAAGCTATAAAACGATATGGACAAAAGGCAAAACATGGCGCCATAGTACTCACTACAAAAAAATAAAAGAAAAAGGGAGCAAGAGTAATAAAAAAATCTCCGGTAACAGATAATTACCGGAGATTTTTTGTTTATTGTTTTACAGCCTGAATTGCCGCTGCATAATTAGGTTCCTGAGAAATATCCGGTACCTGCTCTTCATAGATAATGGTTCCCGAAGGATCTATTACGACAACAGCTCTGCTGAGAAGTCCTTTCATGGAAGATTCTACCATTTCTACCCCGTAATTCCATCCGAAATCAGAACGGAAATCCGAAAGCATCACCACATTGTTGATTCCTTCAGCACCACAAAATCTTTTTTGAGCGAAAGGTAAGTCCTTGGAAATACAAAGAACCACTGTATTGGGAAGGTTTCCTGCCTCCTCATTGAAATGATGCACAGATGCTGAGCAAACTCCCGTATCTACACTCGGAAAGATATTTAAAATAACATATCTCCCTTTGTAAGCATCTAAGCTCTGGTCATTCATATTAACATCCGTAAGGGTGAATTTAGGAGCAGGCTTGTTTACATCCGGTAATTTGGAGTAAGTACGTACAGGTGTTCCTTTTAATAAAACAGTATTGATCGCTTTAGATTTTTGAGCGAAACTAAACGCTGAGAAAAGAAATAATGTACTGAAAACTATTTTTGAAAACATTGAAATTTATTTTTAAACAAAAGTATCGTTTTTTTCAGTTGGCTGAGTTAATTTTCGTTCAAATAGCTCTTAAATAGAGCAAATCTATTGAATCACTATTCTTAAAATCAATTTTTACATCTACCTTTATTCTTCACAATTCAGATTCAAATTATTAAATACTAAAAATATGAGTTCAGGAAACAATCCAGCATTTCAAAATATTTTTAAAAGCGAAAACGAAATACCCGAAGAATATAAAGTCCCGGAAATTCATCAGAAAGTCTATCTTCTCAATGGTGAGCTGGTGGAATGGAAAGGAGAAACCCAGAATATTTATTCCCCTGTTTGTATCTCTACAGAAAACGGCTTGGAGAGAAAATTGTTGGGAAGTATTCCAAATATCGGCCCTGAAGAAGCCATGGAAGTACTGGAAGCTTGTGTAAAAGCCTACGATAACGGCCTTGGAGAATGGCCTACAATGTCTGTGGAAGGCAGAATCAAGTGCATGCAGAAATTCGTCTATTTGATGATCCAACAGCGCGATCTGATTATCAAACTGCTGATGTGGGAAATAGGAAAAACACTGGCTGATTCTACCAAAGAATTTGACCGCACCGTAGATTACATCAACCAGACGATTGATGCTTTAAAAGATCTGGACAGAGAATCTTCCCGTTTCCAGGAGGCAGAAGGAACCATTGCACAAATCAGAAGAGCACCCTTGGGGGTGGTTTTAAGTATGGGACCTTTCAATTATCCTTTGAATGAGATCTTTACCACACTGATCCCGGCATTGATTATGGGAAATACCATTTTGTTTAAGTTACCTAAACACGGGGTTTTAGCCCATTATCCTTTATTGAATGCCTTTAAAGAAGCTTTCCCGAAAGGAACAGTAAATACTTTATATGGAAAAGGTTCTGAGATTATTACTCCGATCATGGAAAGCGGAAAAGTCAATGTATTGGCCTTTATCGGTTCCAGTAAAGTAGCGAATGGATTGAAAAAATTACACCCTAAAGTGAACCGTTTAAGAGCAATCCTGAGTCTGGATGCTAAAAACGCAGCTATTGTTACCAAAAATGCCAATCTTGATGTAGCGGTTAGTGAATGTATTCTTGGGGCACTTTCTTTCAATGGTCAGCGTTGTACAGCTTTAAAACTGATTTTTGTACAGAAAGAAATTGCAACAGAATTTACCACAAGGTTAAGTGAAGCTGTTTCCGCTTTGAAAGCAGGTTTACCATGGGAAAAAGACGTGAAAGTAACACCGCTTCCGGAAGTCAATAAACCTTCTTATCTGAAAGAATGTATTGAAGATGCCATACGGAAAGGAGCTGTTGTTTTAAATAAAGAGGGCGGTTACACAGAAGAATCCTTTGTTTTCCCCGCTGTAGTTTATCCTGTAAATAGCGATATGAAGTTATATCATGAAGAACAATTTGGTCCTGTCATTCCGGTGGTTCCTTTTGAAGATATTGAAGAACCTATAGATTATCAGGTCAATGCTTCCCATGGAATGCAGGTAAGTATTTTCAGTGAAGATCCACAGGAAGTTGCAAAACTGATTGACCCTTTTGTAAATTTGGTAAGCCGTGTGAATATCAATTGCCAGGCACAGCGTGGTCCGGACGTATTTCCGTTTACCGGAAGAAAAGACAGCGCAGAAGGAACACTTTCTGTTTTTGATGCCTTGCGTTCCTTTTCAATAAGATCTCTGGTAGCCGCAAAACTTACAGATTCTAATAAAAAGTTACTGAATACCATTGTAAGGGAGCATGACTCCAATTTTTTAAGCACAGATTATATTTTTTAGCAATAATCCCTTGTGGTACAGAACATACAATAAAAATCCTTGAAAAGCTTCTTTGTTTTTTAAGGATTTTTTTTTTCAATGATTTCTGTAACAATTTTTTTAAATCAAAACTAACTCTATAGAGTAACAAGCTATGACCTCACTAGAGCAAGAGTTTATCCATAAGATTGAAAAGCATAAAGGAATCATTTTTAAGATTTCCAAAATGTATATGTCAGAAAAAGAGGACCGCGATGATCTTTTTCAGGAAATTACCTTTCAGCTATGGAAGGCATATCCAAACTTCAGGGGGGAAAGCGAATTTTCAACCTGGCTATACAGAATTGCTTTAAATACAGCGATTATTTTTCTCAAAAATCAAAAAAGAGGAGGTTTTATCGGAAATGAAGACTTCTCTAATCATATAATTGCTCACGAAGAGTATGACAATGATAAAGAAGAGCGGATGACTGAAATGTATAAAGCGATTCATCTCCTTAATCCTATTGACAAGGCCTTTATTTTCTATTACCTGGAAGACTTTTCAGGAAAACAGATTTCCGAACAGATGGGGATCTCCGAAGGAAATGTAAGGGTGAAAATGAACCGGGCCAAAAATAAATTGAAAGATATCTTAAACCAACATACCCCTAACCAACCTTAAATCAGTAATCCAATGAATATAGATGAATTAAAAAATACCTGGAATGAAGATATTGGAAACGAAACGCCTGAATTTAATACAGAGCAACGCCATAAAATCAATCTTCCCCTAGAAAAAGTACGTAAAAATATGCGTATGGAATTCTGGTGGGTGGTAGGAATCTTCATTTTTGCCTTTATGGTTTGCTCCGTTTGCAGACCTTTTAAATTTCAATTGTATATTACGGTTTTGATTGCTTCAATGCTTATTGTTACCGTTTTCTTTTACAGCAAGTTTTTTAAACTGTATAATAATATCAGCAATACAGAACTTAAAACCAATGATTCTCTCAAGGACCTCATGACTCAGCTGAACCTCAATAAACAATATTATTTATCCTACTATATCAGTTTTGCACCGTTTATAGTATGTGAGATCCTTATTGTGCTGGAGTTTATTCCCTGGCCACAGCCTTTAAGCGAGACGAAGATTGCACTTATTCTGATTGGAAGTGTCATCGGAGGGTTGTTTTTACTGTTTTTCTCTGGAAAATTCTGGTTTCATCGTTATTATGGAAGATATATCAATCATATAGAATCCCTTTTAAAAGAACTGAAGAGGTAAACTAAATAGGTTTCGGCGGGCTGAAAGCCCGCCGAAACCTATTTATACATTAACAAATGTTGAATTTTCTCACTTCAAGATCTTTCTTTTTCAGTTAATTTTTCTCTGCCTTTTCTTTACCAATTTCATTTCTTATCCAATCCAGCTGCGGGTCTTTTTTATCAATAATATCCTGCATATTTTCTTTGATCTCTATATCTGGAATCACTCCTTTTTTGGTGTCTGAAAAATCAATATTCGGTTGTACCAGAAGCAGTCCGATTGGAAATGTAATCTCGGAATTAGGAAGTTTCTGATAAGAATAAAACCCGGCCACTGTTCCGTCATTGGCACCTCCTGTTTCTTCTCCTACAAGAGTTGCTCTTTTATCATTCTTAAGCTTTGCCGTAATAATAGAAGAGGCAGAAAAGCTTCCGCCATTAATAAGAACAAAAACTTTACCGTGAAAAGCTTCCTTATTAGGCTTTGTAGGTTTATCAGCTTTCATTTTGTAGAAAACTTTTCCATCCTTTTTATAAGTACTGAAAGCCTGGGCAAAAAAGTAACTTGGATAAGAGATACTTTTAATGGCATAGTCTAATGGAGTACTTTTTCTAAAATAATTGGTCCTTAACGGGATATCTCTTGAGGTAACCTGTGAAGGTTTTATCAGGGTAAAAGGTTTATCTGTAAGATAGGAATACAGATTATTGATCTCATAAAGAGAACCTCCATAATTATTACGGACATCTATGATGAGGTAATCTGATTTTGCATTTTTAATCTTTGAAAAAGTTTTTTTGTAAAACTCGCCCGAATATTCACGGGAGAAACTTTTCACTTTTATATAAGCAATCGTACTGTCTTTATCCAGAAACCTAAAACTTCGGTTATAAGAGTTGCTGGCCGCAACATAATCATTAAGTTTTTTCTCCGGAGTACGCTTATTCATCTCCTTATCCTTTTGAATATCGGTATCTAATTTTGATTCCCGTGTTAAAGTGTAAGTACGTTTTTCACCTTTATAAAGTGTTTCGATGATGGCCTTGTCTGCTAATCCGTTTTCTGCAGTATAATAATTGAAAAAGAGATCCTTTAAAAAATAGGGTTGAAAAGTAGTATTATACCCGTCACTGCTGATAACGTTTCTGTATTTTTTGATATAGTCTGAAACCGGAATATTGTTGATAGACAGAACTTCAGTTCCCGGCTGAATCTTTTCAATAGAATCTCTGTTTTCCGTAATATACATTTGATCTCCGGAAATATAATAACCAAATCTGCTGAACAGTCCTTTTTTCTGTTCTAATTCTTTAATTTCTCTTTTTGTGAATTTTTTTCTCGGAACTCTTAATGAAAGATGTCCTTCCCGGATTCCTGCAACTACAGGTTGAAGTTTAAAATAGAACTGAAGTGGGGTAAGAGGTTCGTTAAGGGTTTGCTTAAGACTGTCAAACTTATGATCTAACTCCTGTTTGGGGATATACCAATACAGTTGTGGATGCATCTGCTGGAGTTTTGAGTAGGCAAAATCTACATCTTCCTTAAGCTGCTCCGGAGGGATACATGAGGCCCGCTGTTCGTTGTGCCTTCTGATAGACGCACATGAGGAAAGCATGGCCAGAATAAATATTACCGAGTAATTTTTCAATATATCTTTGAGTTTTTTTAAGCCGCTAAAATAGAAAGTTTAAAATTAATCATCACTTAAATGAATAATAAATTTTCTGAAACACATGATAAATTTAGTTAAAAAATAGACTCAAATACATCTTATTTTCATGTAAGCGCAAAAGTAGGTACCTTTGATGTTTATTTTTTACAAATGATGTATTGGATTCTTGTGGTTGTGATTCTGTTGGCAGCAACCTATTGTATAGTAATTAACAGACCGGCATTCGGTGCAGTACCAAAAGGAAAACGATTGGAACGTATCAGACAGTCGAAGCTTTACCGGAATAAACAATTTCAGAATATCAGTCATACACCCTCCCTTGCGGAAGGCTATAAAATGACCAAAGTAACCTATGATTTCTTTTTAGGAAAAAAGCATCCTTTACTGAAGCCTTTAAGAGAAATTCCTTCCATTCCTACAGATTTGAAAAGTCTGGATAAAAATATAGATGTTTTCATCTGGTTAGGGCATTCATCTTATTATATACAGACCGATGGTGTTTCATTTTTAATTGATCCTGTATTAAGCCTGTATGGCTCACCTTTCAAATACTTTAATAAAGCGTTTAAAGGATCTGACATTTTTAAACCTGAGCACATTCCGGATCTGGATTATCTTGTGATTACCCACGATCATTTTGACCATCTGGATTATCCGACTGTTAAATCCATTAAAGATCGTACCGGAATGGCTATTGTTCCATTAGGAGTTGGGGCACACCTGGAAAGATGGGGATATACGGAACAACAACTTATCGAAGAAGAGTGGGGAACAGAAGTTGAGTTAAAAAATAACATAAAACTGATCTTTACCCCGGCAAGACATTTTTCAGGAAGAAGATTAAAGCAGAATGATACCCTTTGGACTTCCTATGTACTGGAAACTCCTACTAAAAAAATATTCCTTGGTGGTGACAGTGGTTATGATTCCCATTTTAAAATGATAGGAGAGAAATATGGACCTTTTGATTATGCTATTCTTGAAAATGGACAATATGGTGAAGCATGGAGGTATATTCATACTTTACCGGAAGATGTCATTCAGGCAGCCATAGATATTGATGCCAGACATATCATTCCGGTACATGCTGCTAAATTTGCATTGGCACTTCATCCCTGGAATGAGCCTTTACAGAAAATAACAAGTCTCGGTAAAGAAAAAGGGTTAGATATCCTTACTCCGATGATTGGAGAGGTGGTAGATCTTCATCTTAAAGATCAGCAGTTTGCAGTCTGGTGGGAGGCTTGATTAAGCATGCCAGATGTCTTTATACCTTCTGGGATGATTTTCAAATTGTTGACGTACAAAATCACATTCCGGGTCTACAAGCAAATCTTTTTCTTCTGCATAACGAACCAATTCATCCAGCAATAATTTGGCATAACCTTTACCTTCACGCTCTTCATCCAGCTTGGTATAATATACAATAAGAAGTCTTCCGTCAACCTCTATGGACATATAACCCGCTTTTTTCTCATCAATAAACAACTGCAGTTCATCCTGATATGGAGATACCATAAATTTTATATTTTCCATAATTATTGAGATTTGGTTGATAAAAAATAATTCTGAGAACTCCCGAAAGCATTCTCTTCCTTAAAATTACAAAATTATTTAACATGAAATAAGAGTTTTTGAGAATCTTAACGAATTTTATAAAAGTATTAGATAATTAAAAGGTAAAAGGTTTTGTCATTAAACAACTATTATCCATATAGGTATCAACATAACCTATTGTCTTTAGCCTAATCCTAACAAATAATTTACAATTGAAGTGTAACCTTAAAACCAATGAACTTTAAACTGAAAATCCGTCCTCGTATCTCTGTTTAATCATATATACCCCGTTAAAAATATCATTTTATTGCAAATGAAAATTTCAAAACTTGTTAGAATTTATAAATTATTATAAAGATAATCAGTTGTTTATGCTTTTTATTAACAAATATTAGGAATTAGAGTTAATAGTTGGCACTTTAATTGACTATTTCACCGTGTTTAATTTAAAAGAGGAATGAAATGAAAAAGTTATTGTTAACAGTATTTTTGATGGGGACGTTTAGTCTGAGCTATGCCCAATCGGATTATTATAATGATTATAGAAGAAGTATTTCAGATATTAATTGGCAGACAGTAGTCGCTGATCTGTTGCTTTCCACTACACAGGCAAACCAGGTTTATGCATTGAACGATAGATACCGTGATTACAATTCATGGAATAGAGTATATGTAGTAGAGCCTGGAAGATGGAGAGGAGATCGATATTCAGAGCTGGAAAGGATTATTGGAAGAGAAAAATATATTGTCTTTAAAAAAAGATATTATAGAGGGCAAAACCCTGTTATTGTATACGAAAGAAAAAACGATTATAAAAAATACCGTAAAGACAGGGATAAATACTATAAAGAAAGAGCAAAGTATTACAAGAAACAAAATAAACATAACCATGGACGCCATGGGGATGGGGATTGGGATTAACCATTATCAACTATTATATATACTCACTATTGAAATGGCTGGCATTCGTGCTGGCCATTTTTATGATAAGTAATGAATAATATTGTTTTTAGGTGTTTATACATCAATGGTTCTTGGTTTGATTAATATAAAAATTAAAGGTTCTATGGTTCATTTAAGATCTCAAAAAGCTTATTCAGTGAAATAATTCTTATAAAATATCAATAGAATTAACGGACTAAAAAAACTTCCATCTTCTAGTTCCTAGCCTCCATCTTGGTATTCTCTTGGACAAATAAAATAATTATATCCATTAATTTGTTTGAATTTTATAACTTTGATCTATGGACTCTAAAGAATCATTACAAGGCTTTTATGAACGAAATGCTCCCAATTTGGGACCTCAATGTCTGGGACCTCAAAATTTGGGGCATTTCAATGTGTTTTCAAGGGAATATTGTTCCCCGCTAACCCCTTACAGCAGGAGAGATTATTATAAAATTTCTCTGATTATAGGAAAGGGTAAACTTCACTATGCTGATAAATGGATTCGTGTGGATCGTCCTGCCTTGTTATTTTCCAATCCTATTGTTCCGTATTCATGGGAAGCAGATGATGAAGATCAGAAAGGCTGGTTTTGCCTTTTTACAGAATCGTTTTTACAAAATGGAAGCCGTTTGGGGAATCTCCAGGACTCACCTCTATTCAAAATTGGGGGAACTCCGGTTTTCTTTGTGGAAGAAGAGCAACAAAAGGTTCTTTCTGATCTGTATACTAAAATGATGACGGAAATTGAATCGGATTATGTTCATAAGTATGATATGCTAAGAGCGTATCTTCACCTGATGATCCATGAAACCATGAGAATGCATCCGGCAGAAACCTTTGAACCTTACCAGAATGCCTCTCAACGAGTAGCCTCTTTATTTATGGAGCTGTTGGAAAGACAGTTTCCAATTGACAGTCCGGAAGCTTTTTTGAAGTTAAAAACGCCCAATGACTATGCTCAGAGTCTTTCTATTCATGTCAATTCTTTAAACCGTTCCGTAAAAGAGATTACGGGGAAAACAACAAGCCAGCAAATCACAGCAAGGGTGATACAGGAAGCGAATGCCTTGTTGACACATACAGATTGGAATGTTTCTGAAATTGCTTATGGATTAGGCTTTGAAGAACCTGCTTATTTTACCAACTATTTTAAAAAACAGACTGGAATAACTCCTAATGCCTTAAGATTGAACCTTGTTTGAATTTTATAATTCTTAGTTTGAATTCTATATCAAAGATGGTAGGTTCATGTTCTAATTTTGTCTCATAGAATTAAAATAAATACCATCATGAAATTTAAAAAATTAGGAAACACCGGCGAACAACTTTCTGCTATTGGATTAGGCTGTATGGGGATGAGCTTTGCTTATGGTCCATCAGATGAACAGGAAAGTATCAGTACTCTGCACAGAGCATTGGATTTAGGAGTTAACTTCTGGGATACAGCGGATATGTATGCCAATGGAGAAAATGAAAAGTTAATTTCCAAAGTTTTAGTACCTAACAGGGATAAAATTTTTATTGCTACTAAATTCGGATTCAGATTTAAAGATGGAAAAGCCAGTCATAGTGGTGCTCCGGGAACTTATTTTGACGGTTCTCCGGAATGGATCAGAAAGGCTGTGGATCTAAGTCTTCAAAGGTTAAAAATTGATACGATAGATCTGTATTATGCCCACCGAGTAGATCCAAATGTTCCGGTTGAAGAAACTGTGGGTGCTATGGCAGAGTTGGTTAAAGCAGGTAAAGTAAAATATATCGGATTATCTGAAGCCTCCGCAGAATCTATTAGAAAAGCCAATAAAATTCATCCGATAGCTGCTTTACAGTCAGAGTATTCTATCCTTACCAAAGATGTTGAGAATGAAATTCTGCCAACTATCAGAGAATTAGGGATTTCATTAGTGCCTTACTCCCCATTGGCAAGAGGTCTTTTTGCGAATATTAATGAAGTACAAAACCTGGGAGATGATGATTTTAGAAAATCATTACCACGTTATCAGCAGGAATATCTTGAAAACAATACGAAACTGGCGAATGAAATCAATGAATTTGCTGCTTCTAAAGGAGTAAAAGGAACCCAGTTAGCCTTAGCATGGGTGTTGAATCAGGGAGACGATATCATCCCAATTCCAGGAACCAAACGTATCAAGTATTTAGAAGAAAATGTTGCAGCGGCCAATATTGAGTTGTCCCAGTCAGATTTGGATACCATTGATGCCATTCTGAAAAAATATCCGAATGTAGGAGAACGATATAGTGAAGGATCAATGAAATTGGTTAATAACTAAACACTAATTATACCTAAACTGAGTTTCTGAATGGCAGAAGCTCAGTTTTTTTACATTAAAAAATATTATCACATTCATTGCCATAGAACATTTCCTTTCCGGGAGATGTTATTTAGGTTATGATGAATGTAAAAAACACTATTTTACATTATGAATAGAAGAGAACTATTGAAAAACGGGTTGTTAGCAGGGACATTAAGTCTTCTCCCTTTTTCGAATGTATTAGCAGAAACAAAGGTCATTTCCGGAAAAACAGGAGATGATCTTTCCGGTTTTAAAAAGATTAAATTGGGAGAATTAGAACTGTTTATTCTGACAGATGGATATATTCATGAAAAAAATCTGAGTTCATTTGCGCCAAGAGGAAATGTGACTGAACTAAAAAAAATACTTAAAGACAATTTCCGATCAGAAGATTATATTGATATGGCGATCAATATCCTGCTTGTTAAAACAAAAGAAAAACTGGTCCTGATGGATACAGGGATGGGAATATTTGCGGATGAAAGAACTGGTTTTTTATTAAAAAGCCTTCAGAAAGCAGGATTCTCAGCAAACGATATCACGGATATTTTCCTCTCTCATGCCCATCCCGATCATATGGGTGGAGTGGTAGATAAACAGAATAAGCTTGTTTTTCCCAATGCTGCTATTTTTATTTCGAAAATAGAATATGATTTTTGGATGAATGCTTCCATTAATGATTTTAATAACAGTGCTTTGAAGGCTCATCCCGAAATGCTAACCCAGATTATTCCGGCACTTCAGAATATATTGAAAGCTATTCAGCCAACGTTGAAATTTTATGATTTAAACAGGACGCTGTATAATCATTTCAATTTTCAATTAGCTCCCGGACATACTCCCGGATTAACCGTTACGACAATATCATCAGGGAACGAAAAGCTGATATATATTGCTGATCTTATTCACTCAGATATTATTCTTTTCCCTCATCCTGATTGGGGATTTTCAGGGGATACAGATCTGGATATTGCTGCCAATTCCAGAAAGAAATTTCTTAAGCAGTTGGCGGATACAAAGATCAGGGCATTTGCTTCTCATTTGCCATGGCCAGGACTGGGCTTCACAAAAATAAAAGCTCCGGGATTTGAGTGGATTGCAGAGAGTTTTATGAATTAAGAAAGTTTTTAAAATACTAAATAATAGCGGGCTAAAGTTCGCTATTATTATAAAAAATCATTTAGTTTTAGTCTTATATCCCCATACCAATAAAAAAAGCTAAAAAGTATTATTTCTCTTTTTCAAATTCAAATGGAATTTTCATTTCATTATTAGAAATAATAGCTTTTAATTTTTGGCCTTCTAACCCATATTGAATTCGTTTTGGGAAGTCTAATGAATCATTTATACATATAAACTCATTGCTTTTGGATTCGGTCATTTTGAATTCAATGGGTTGTTTTTCTTTCGGAGTTTTAACAAATAAACTCCATTTTCCATTGGAATGAAGGAGCTTCATATTTTCCTTGCTTATCGTATCTCCTTTTTGAATGGTAAATCCAATTCCAGCATATTCTGTTGGACTTATTTTGTTCCAATTTTCAAAAGTTTCTTTTCCTGCTTTTTCATTTGATCTTTTCCATTTTCCGGTTAACCAATCAAAATTTGCAATATGTTCAGTTTCCGAGTTCGTTTCTGATTTTCCACTTTGATTAGTTTTTGTATTTTGGTTACAGGATAAAACTAATGTTGCAGCAAATAAAATAAGTAATGAATTTTTCATGATAATAAGTTTGGTTTTGTGAATATATAAAAAAATAATAAAAAGGATAGTGTTGTTTTATGGAGGCATTATTAAAATAAAAAACCTCGCAATTTGCGAGGTTTTTTGTATCATGAATTGAAGTCTCTAAAATTAGATCCCATCAATGATTTCATTTAAAACAGTACTTGGTCTCATCGCTGCGTAAGTTTTATACGTATCAGTTTTGTAGTAACCTTCAATGTTTTGAGGTTTACCTTGAGCACCGATTAATTCTGCGTTGATTACTTCTTCGTTTTCCTGCATTGCCTGTGCAACCGGAGCAAACTGAGCCGCTAATTCAGCATCAGCAGTTTGGTTAGCTAAAGCTTCAGCCCAATACATTGCTAAATAGAAGTGAGAACCTCTGTTATCAATCTGGCCTACTTTTCTTGCAGGAGACTTATCTGTAGCTAAGAATTTAGCATTCGCTTCATCCAATGCATCCGCTAAAACCTGAGATTTTGTATTCCCCTGAGTTTGTGCTAAATGCTCTAAAGAAGCCTGTAGTGCTAAGAATTCACCTAGAGAATCCCATCTTAAATATCCTTCTTCAAGGAATTGCTCAATGTGTTTTGGAGCAGAACCTCCGGCACCTGTTTCAAATAAACCACCACCGTTCATTAATGGAACAATAGAAAGCATTTTAGCAGAAGTACCAAGCTCAAGGATTGGGAAAAGGTCTGTTAAGTAATCTCTCAATACATTTCCTGAAACAGAAATCGTATCTTTTCCTTCTCTAGCTCTCTTAAGCGTTTCAGTCATGGCATCTTTTACATCAAGAATTCTGATGTCAAGACCTGTAGTATCGTGATCAGCAAGATATTTTTCTACTTTTTTGATAATCTCTCTGTCGTGAGCTCTTCCTTTGTCTAGCCAGAAAATAGCCGGAGTATCAGAAAGTCTTGCTCTGTTTACAGCTAATTTTACCCAGTCCTGGATAGGAGCATCTTTAGTCTGACACATTCTGAAGATATCTCCTTTTTCTACTTTCTGAGAAAGAAGAACATTTCCAGCTTCATCCTGAACCTCTACAGTTCCTTCAGAAGATAATTGGAACGTTTTATCGTGAGAACCATATTCTTCAGCTTTTTGAGCCATTAGACCAACGTTTGGAACTGATCCCATAGTGGTTGGGTCTAATTTTCCGTGCGCTTTCATATCATCAATTACTGATTGATAAAAACCTGCATAAGAACGGTCCGGAATGATACAAACGGTATCTTCTTCGTTTCCGTCTTTGTTCCACATTTTACCTCCACCTCTTACAAGGGCTGCCATCGATGCGTCAACGATGATGTCAGAAGGAACGTGGAAGTTTGTAATTCCTTTGTCAGAATTTACCATGGCCACTCTTGGACCTTCAGCTAATGCTTTATCAATATCAGCTTTGATGTCAGCTTCCTGAGCATTTCCTTTGATTTTTTCGAAAAGATCAGCAAGACCGTTATTTGGATTAATATCTAAAGATTTGAAAGTCTCAGCATACTTAGTGAATACCTCTTTGAAGAAGGTTTCTACGATAGCCCCGAAAATAATAGGGTCAGAGATTTTCATCATCGTAGCCTTAAGGTGAGCAGAAAGAAGTACATTTCTTTTCTTAGCCTCTTCAATAGCTTCCTGAACGAATACTTTCAAAGCATTAAGGTTCATTACAGAAGAATCGATTACTTCACCAGCCTGAAGACCTGCAAAGTCTTTCAATACGGTTTCTCCTTCATTTCCTTTGAATACGATTCTGTATTTTGTAGCGTTTTCTAATGTTGTAGAATTTTCTGTTCCGTAGAAATCACCATTGTTCATGTGAGCCACGTCAGTTTTGCTGTCAGAAGCCCAATCACCCATTCTGTGAGGATTTGCTTTTGCATAGTTTTTAACAGCTTTTGGAGCACGTCTGTCAGAGTTTCCTTCTCTTAATACAGGGTTTACCGCACTTCCTAAAACCTTTGCATATTTAGCTTTAATTGCTTTCTCCTCATCATTCTTAGGTTCTGCAGGATAATTTGGTACTGCGAAACCTTTTCCTTGTAGCTCAGCAATAGCTGCATCTAATTGAGGAACAGAAGCAGAAATATTTGGTAATTTGATAATGTTTGCATCCGGCTGAGTTGCCAATTCTCCTAATTCAGCTAAAGCATCACCAATTTTTTGGTCATCCTTTAAAAATTCAGGGAAGTTAGCTAAGATTCTGCCTGCCAGGGAAATATCCGGAACAGCGATCTCAATATCTGCTGATTTAGTGAAAGCTTTTACGATAGGTAAAAACGAGTGAGTAGCCAGCATTGGAGCTTCATCCGTTAATGTGTAGTAAATTTTTGATTTTTCTGACATTATACTGTTATTTATTATTTGAAATTAAAGTCCCACAAATTTACTAAATATGATTGTTTTTTTAGGGAATTTTTAAATAAAAAAAGCAGCCAAAAGCTTCTTTTGGTTTTTATATCTGAACAATTGTATATTCTCCGGATACATTAAAATTGATATTAAATTCAACTTTGAAGTTTTTAGGACTTGAATTCAGATTGGGAATTGTTTAAAAAACTGATGGACAGACTAAAGTGTTTTTATTTCTACTTTAAGATTAATTTAACCTTATATTAGATAGAAAAATTTTCTATTTTGATTAAATTTGAAAAACTAAAAAAATAAATATTATGTCAACGACAATCACTTTAAAAGGAAACGAAGTACACACAATAGGAACATTACCAGCTGTAGGAACCAGCGTTAAAGATTTTGCATTGGTTGATTCAGGATTAAATGTGAAGACTCTTGAAACTTTTGAAGGAAAAAAGAAAGTATTCAATATTTTCCCAAGTATTGATACACCTACTTGTGCAGCTTCCAGCAGAAAATTCAATGAAGAAGCTTCAAAACTTGAAAACACAGTTGTAATCAATGTATCTAAAGACTTACCTTTTGCATTAGGAAGATTCTGTGCAGCAGAAGGATTAGATAAAGTGGAAACCCTTTCAGATTTCAGAAGCAGCTTTGGGGATGATTATGAAGTAACGATTACAGATTCTCCATTGAAAGGACTTTTAAGCCGTGCTGTAATTGTTACAGATGAAAACAATAAAGTAGTGTATACTGAGCAGGTTTCAGAAATTGCTGATGAACCTAATTATGATGCAGCCCTTGCAGCATTAAACAATTAGTAGAAATAATTTTTGTAAAAAGCCTTGTGAAATTGATTTGCAAGGCTTTTTTTGAATCTAAAACACACAATATATGATGACAGAACTTTACGAAAAATACGGCGGACTCTTTCAGGTAGATCAGGAGCATTTTGATGAATTTTATACGCTTCTTAAGGATACGCTCCTTTTAAAATCAGACTTTTTCCTGAAACAGGGCGAAAAATGCAAATATTTGGGGTTTATCAAAAAAGGAACGGTCAGGAGTTTTTATATCAACGATCAGGGCAGAGAAATTAATTTCGGATTTTATTTTGAGAATGAATTTTTTACCGATTATGAAAGTATACTTTGCGATACCGTATCCAATATGAATATTCAGGCATTAGAAAACTGTGAGATCTTATTGCTGAGCAAAGAGCATTTGCAGGTATTATATCAGAAAGAAGCCTATTGGCAGAAATTCGGACGGATGATGAGTGAGAAGATTTATCTGGATGCCAAAAAAAGAATTGATGATTTACTATGTCGTTCTCCGGAAAACAGGTATTTAAATCTTTTAAAAAAACAGCCCCTGCTTTTTCAGAAAATTGCACAGAAACATATTGCCAGTTACCTTGGAGTCACAGAACAATCTTTGAGTAGAATCCGGAGCAGGATCGTAAATTAACTTAAGTTAACGCCTGATAATATTTTAGTTGGTAGCTTTATCATTATCAAATTTTAATACTTATTATTATGGAACAAAAAGATTTAACCATTATTTTGGTACACGGAGCTTGGGGAGACGGATCTCATTGGCAATACATTATTCCTTCTCTGGTAAAAGCAGGATATAAAGTGAGAAGTGTTCAGAACCCTCTTACCTCATTACAGAACGATATTGATAAAACAAAAGATCTTATTGATGCTCAGGAAGGGAAAGTTCTTTTAGTAGGACATTCTTACGGTGGCGCAGTTATTTCAGGAGCTGGAAACCATGATAAAGTAGTTGGATTAGTGTATATTGCTGCCTTTGCACCGGATGCTGGTGATAGTTTAGGGGCACTTTTAGGAAGAAGAGAGTCTCCGGGTGGAGCAAGTATTTATCCGGATAGTAAAGGGTTTTTATGGATCAAATATGATGAATTTAAATCAGCTTTCTGTCAGGATCTGGATGATGAAAAAGCGCTGGTAATGGCATTGTCTCAAAAGCCTATTCATGGGCAATGTTTTGGAGATGAAGCAGGAGAGCCGGCATGGAAAACAAAACCAAGCTGGTATCAGATTTCATCCAATGACCGTATGATTCCTGCAGAAACGGAAAAAGAAATGGCAGAGCGCCTTCAGCCTAAGAAAATAATTACATTGGATGCAGGGCATGCTTCGTTAGCTTCACATCCTAATGAAGTTACCCAATTGATTTTAGAAGCAGCGGGATCACTTTAAAATACAAAATAACAATCAAGATAGACAAAGCTCTGGAAAATTTTAAGTATTTTCACAGAGCTTTTTTATTAAATAAAGATCAATATGGTAAAAAGAATCGTAGCCAATATAAAAACGGATGATCTTATAAAAGGGGATCACTTTTATCAGGATATTTTAGAACTTGATGTTTTGATGGATCATGGCTGGATTAAAACCTTAGGGACTGAAGAAGAAGCAAAAGTACAGATCAGTTTTGCAGAACAGGGAGGTAATGAGACTGAAGTTCCGGATTTGTCTATAGAAGTGGATAATGTAGATGAAGTTTATGATAAAATGAAAAAGGCAGGCTTTAAGATTGTTTATGATATTACCCATGAAGATTGGGGAGTCCGCAGATTCTTTGTAAAAGATCCGTTCGGAAAAGTAATTAATGTTTTATCCCATCAATAAAGCGCACATTCAATAGTAACAGACTTTAATCTGTTTCCATGAAAAGAAAAATATTCGGGTTTTAGCCAAAACCTAAAAATAGTCTACACCTCTCCGTAAATCTCTTGAATATTATGAAAGCAGACCACATTATTCCTGTACTCAGAATTTTTGATTATCAGAAAACCCTTGAATTCTACATGGATTGGCTAGGCTTTGAAATTGCCTGGGAGCATCGCTTTGAAGAAAATATGCCGGCTTATATAGAGGTGAAAAAAGATAATATTATTCTTCACCTTACTGAACATCATGGGGATGCAAGTCCCGGAAGCAGTATTTTTATCTGGGGCGAAGGTATTGCAGACTATCATAAAGAACTTATTGATAAAAACTACAAATACAATCGGCCTGGTCTTGAAAAAACTTTTTATGATGCTGTTTCTTTCACCGTCAATGATCCGTTTGGAAATAAGATTATTTTCAATGAAAAATTTGATGAGGTAAAACATGGCACTTTAAAGTTCGATGTGATTGAATAATCTTGTTCGATTAATATTATTTATAATGTATTCATAGTATGCTATCAGCAATACATCAGGAATTTGAAGCACCTGAAGAACTTCGGGACAGTATCAAATGTTTTTGGTATAATAGCCGGGATTATGGAGAGCAGTTATCAAGTTTTGAAGTGATGCCTGATGGTTATGCTGAAATTATTTTCCATTTTGGTGATGGGTGTAGTATTTCTCATGAGGGCAATGTAGAAGAATTGCCCTCTCCATTCATGATGGGACTCCTCAATCAACCTGCTGTTTTTCACGCAAAAAACCGTTTGGAGATTATTGGAATCAGATGTTTTCCCTGGGTTGTTTTCGACTTATTAGGATTGCTGCCTGGTAAAAGTGAAAACGGAGTGTACCTGTTTGAACATCCTGTTGCCCGGCTTCAGACCTCCTTGAAAGAACAAATTCTTGCTGGTAGAATAGACGATGCAATATTGGAAGTGAAACAATGCTTTGTGGATATACGGTCGCAAGTACCTGTTGATAGTATGTTATTTAAAGCAGGAGTAGCTTTGAAAAAAACAAAAGGAAGTATTCCCGTAAACCAGATTGCCGCCGCCGCTCATACAACGGTTCGTACATTAGAAAGAAAATTCAAACAATCTTCCGGTCATACGGTTAAAGACGTGTCAAGGCTTATGCGTTTTGAACAGGTGAGAAATCATCTTTGGCTTTATCCTGAATCCAATATTGCAGGATTAGCTCAGGAATTAGGATATACTGACCAGTCTCATTTGAGTAGAGAATTTAAACGGTATACGGGAGTAACACCCGCTGCATTTGCCAGAGAAACAAGAAAAAGAAAGCAAATAATGAACAGTGATTTTGTCGCATTTATACAAGCTTAACCAATAGATATTTGTGAATTTTGTAGAGAAATTAATACACTACAAAATTATGATATTGAAAAATAAAAAGATAGCAATTATTGGCGCCGGGCCTGTTGGTTTGACAATGGCTGTTTTACTCAAGCAGAAAGGAGTGGAGGTAACTATTTACGAAAGAGATAAAGATGCAGATACAAGAGTTTGGGGAGGAACACTGGACCTTCATCAAAACTCAGGGCAAGAAGCAATGGCACGGGCAGGATTGCTTGACAAATACTATACTACTTCCATTCCTATGGGAATACATATTGCGGATGAGCAAGGTAATCTGCTATTGACTAAAAAAATTACCCCTGAAAATCAGCACGACAATCCTGAGATTAATAGAAATCATTTGAGGGAAATGTTACTTGATGGGCTGGCAGACAATACCGTAGTCTGGGACAGAAAGTTTACCGGTATGGAAGAAGACAATGGTCAATGGTTATTACATTTTGAGAACAAACCCAGTAGTATTGCGGATTTGGTCATCGGTGCCAATGGCGGAATGTCTAAGGTGAGGCAATATGTAACAGAAACTGAGATAGAAGAGACCGGGACTTTTATTATCCAGGGAGATATTCCGCAACCTGAAATCAATTGCCCGGAATTTTATCAATGGTGTGACGGAAAAAGACTTATGGCAGCTTATCAGGGTAATTTATTAGTAGTGAATCCCTATAATAATGGAGCGCTTACTTATGGAGTAATATTTAAAAAGCCCGATGAATGGATTTTGAACAATCTTCCTGATTTTCAAGACACAGATTGGGTAATCCGGTTTCTTTCCAATAGATTTTCTAAATGGAGTGATCGTTATCAACAATTATTTAGTTCAACTTCTTTTTTCATCGGATTACCCACAAGAGTAATCCCATTAGATAAACTTTGGAAAAAGGACCGCCTTTTACCGGTAACACTTATCGGAGATGCAGCTCATGTAATGCCTCCTTTTGCAGGACAAGGCGTAAATACAGGATTGATGGATGCATTAATTTTATCAGATAATTTAACCCAGGGAACCTTCGAAACCATAGAAGATGCTATTGCAGATTATGAGCAAAAAATGTTCATTTATGCGAAAGAAGCACAAATGCAGTCAGGGAAAAACGAAATAGAAATGCGTGATCCTGATTTTTCATTTACAAAATTGATTAAATAGTTGATCGTTTTAAGGTTTTCATTACTGAGTCAAATCATTAAAATTTAAGATTAATAATGCTACCTTTACGTTTTTAAAATAGAAATGAAACGTTCAGGAACCGCAGATTTACCCCTTCACTATGGCAAAGTACCGCCATGGCTTTATGAACGGATGTCTGTTCTCGGACTTTCCATTGTTGAAGCTATTCTGACGGATTATGGTAAAGATGAGGTGCTTCGTAGATTAGCAGATCCGTTTTGGTTTCAAAGTTTTGGTGCTGTGATGGGCATGGATTGGCATTCTTCAGGAATAACCACTTCGGTAATGGGAGCTTTGAAACGTTCCATTAATCCTAATTCCCAATCACTCGGACTTTATATTTGTGGCGGAAAGGGGAAATTTTCACGAGAAACTCCGTCTGAATTGATTCAAATTGCAGATAAAACAGGCTTAAATGGGCATGAACTTGTAAAAGCAAGCAAACTTTCAGCAAAAGTTGATAATACAGCGATTCAGGATGGCTATCAGTTGTATCTGCATAATTTTATTCTTTCAGATAATGGAAGCTGGAGTGTTGTTCAGCAGGGAATGCACGAATCTGATGGTACAGCAAGACGCTATCATTGGCATTCCGGAAACATGACCTCTTTTGTAGAGGAGCCTCATACCGGAATTAACGGGATTTCAAGAGGACGTATTCTAAACCTTACGGATGCCGAGGCGGCGGAAAACCGGAAAGGAATTCTGGATATTTCTCACACGGATTCTATAGACGTCATGAAAGATTTTTCAAGATTGATTCTTCCTGCTCATCACGATGTTCAGGCTTCCGATGTTGATCTTAAGCGTTTGGGTGCACTTTTATATATTACCCGTGAGCAGCAGCCTCAGAATTTTGAAGATTTACTGATGCTAGAAGGAGTTGGACCAAGAACCATGCAGTCTTTGGCTTTGGTGAGTGAGGTCATTCATGGAGCTCCATCAAGATTTACCGATCCAGCAAGGTTTTCCTTTGCTCATGGAGGAAAAGACGGACATCCGTTCCCGGTTCCAATCCATGTATATGATGAAAGCATTGGCATTCTCAGAAAAGGGATTGAAAAATCAAAACTGGGAAATTCAGATAAACTCAATACTTTAAATAAGCTTCATCAAATAGTAGCCAGTGCTGAAAAAGATTTCACTCCGGATTTTGATATCCAGGAAGTCATTGAAGAAGAACGTCAGAATTCATGGCGTTTTGGAGGGAAAACAATGATGGGAGATGCTCAAAAACCTAGTTCTCCTAAACCCATCCAGCTCTCTTTATTTTAATGAAGATAAATTAACCATTGTTATAATAACAACAAATCTCCATAATAACCATTTTTCTCCACTGGAGGGATGTCAAATCGTGGACTTGATAGGGTGGTATTCTCCATTACTTAAAGCAAGTGTTTAATTGTTGGAATTACTTAAATTATCGTTATTTCAGTGAACTATATGGTGTCAAATAACGGTTTAGTTATATTGTTTAATAATTATTGCTTTTAATTCAATTAAAAAAATTATTTTTAAAGTCTTAAAAAAATTGACCAGATGACTCACAAATCACTTGAAATATGTTACGATTTTCCTTTTTTTCTTCAGGAAGAACTTGATGAAATATTTCAGGCTCACGAAAAGAAATTCTTTCAAAAAGGTGATTTTATTCTTGAAGAAGGCAAGATGGCTAATGAATATTATATTCTGGATAGCGGATTGGCCCGTTCATTTGTAAATGATTTTAACGGAAATGAAGTGACTACTCATTTTTTCGTGGAAAATGAGGTGATTATTGAGGTTTTATCTATGTTTCAAAGAATTCCCACTCAGGAAAATATTGTTTGTATTACAGACTGTGAATGCTGGAAACTGGATTACGATACTTTTCAGGAACTTTTTCACAAAATTCCCAATCTTAGAGAATGGGGAAGAGCCTGGATGTCTAAGGAACTTTTTGATTACAAGCAACGGTCTGTAGAAATGTTCACCCTTTCAGCTACCAGAAGATACCTGAATCTTCTGGAACAGAAACCCAAAGTAATACAATTTGCTCCATTGAAGCAGATTGCATCCTACCTTGGAGTAACCGACACCTCCCTAAGTAGAATTCGGAAAGAATTAGTGTCTCATCCCAAGAAAAATTAAATCTTGCCTTATGGCAAGTTGATTTTCACGATACCTTGGTAATTTTGGATTACAGTTTAACACCAAAATTATTAAAAATGAAAATCAATCAAATCTATGTCAATTTACCTGTAAAAGACGTACAGAAAACCAGAGAATTCTGGACAGAGCTTGGCTTTTCAATCAACGAACAGTTTTCAAATGATAAAGCAATATGTGTAGTGATGAAGGAAGATCATATCTACACTATGTTTCTGAGAGAAGATTTTTTTCAAACCTTTACCAACAGACCTTTTGCAAAAGGGGATACAACGCAGGTACTTCTTGCTATTGGAGTAGAGAGCCAGGAAGAAGTTAATCAAATGGTAAACACAGCTATCAAGAATGGGGGATCCAAATACAGTGAAACAGTAGATTACGGTTGGATGTACCAAAGTGCTTTTGCTGATATAGACGGACATCAGTGGGAAGTAATGCATGCTGATCTTTCTAAGATGCCTACAGAAATTCATCAATCATAATATCGAATTTGAGATGGAAGCGAAATCAAATGAGATAACATTGGTACAACACCAGGTAAGTGTTACCTATAAAGTGATCTCAATCAATATAGAAGGAATTACCCATGAGGAATCAATGATTTTTCCTAATGGTGAAGCCAATTGTATGAACTGGGTGTTAGGACATTTAATTGACGTAAGAAATGGTTTGTTACATATTCTGGGAGAGGATTCAGTATGGAATGGAGAACCATTTTCAGCTTATAAGAGAGGGGTTATTGCTTTAGAAAAAAAAGATGAGTTTGTAGATTTTGAAGAATTAAAGTCATATCTGCAAAAATCTCAGGAAAAACTGGAAGCAAAATTAAATACCCTTGATAGGTTTAATCCTGAAAATATTAATGATATTGCAACACTCTGCTTTCATGAGAACTATCACTCCGGACAGTTGGGATATATTCGCAGGCTCTTGGGTAAATCAGGAGGAATAAAATGATAGATCAGTAAAAAGCCCCTTGATTAAGCTTAAAAATCTGTGGTATCTGGGAGAAAAATATATCCATCATTCAATTTTATCGTAGATAAAGACTCCTGCACTTTAAAAGCAGAAAGCTTGTCAATGCACCCTTTCATTTTTCTTACTTTAATATCAAAAAAACAAAATAATGGACACACCAAAATCAAAAAAAGTAGAACTCGTTATTCCGGCTTATAGAATGCATACCCAAAGCTTTATCAATGTTTTGGATGGTATTTCGGAAGAAGATGCTTTGAAAAGAATTGAAAACAAAACCAACCATATTATCTGGATGGCAGGAAACTTTGTGAATATGCGCTACGGCTTAGGCTGGGTGCTTGGGCTTCAGGAGCAAGATCCTAATAATGATTTGTTCTTTCAGGGGAAAGCATTGGACGAAAGCTTTACATATCCAACACTAGAAGATTTGAAGAAAAATTTTCATGATATTTCTGCAAAAGTATATCAGAAGTTATTGGAGGTAACCGACGAAGAACTTGATGAAATCTTTGAAATAGGGATGAATATTCCTTTTATTAAAGAAACCAAGCTCAATTTTGTTGGTATGTGCATTGGTCGGGAAGATTATCTCTGCGGGCAAATAGGTTTGATGCGCAGAATTTTAGACTATCCGGGAATGAAGTATGATGTGGATGAAAATATTAAATATTAATCTATGAATCCATTAGAAAAAGGATATAAGCAAGTCAACGGGATCCAGATGTATTATGAAATCTATGGTTCAGGAAAACCCCTGGTTTTAATTCATGGTGGAGGTTCCTCTATTCTCTATGACTTTAAAGAAGTCATTGCAAGGCTGGAAAATGAATTTCAGCTTATTGGAATAGATCTCCAGAATCATGGGCGAAGTGAACACCGTGATATTCCTGAAACATTTGAACAGGACGCTGATGATGTAGCAGCACTTTTGAAGGCCCTGAATGTTGATAAAGCTTCATTCTGGGGATTCAGTAATGGTGGAAATACCGTAATGCAGATTGGGCATCGTCATCCCAAAATTGTAGAAAAACTGGTTGTAGCTTCAGCGTTTTATAAAAGAAACGGAATGATGGATGGCTTTTTTGAAATGATGAATGAAGCTACATTTGACTCCATGCCGGAGCCTTTCAAAATCAACTTTTTGAATCTAAACCCAGACTTTTCTAAACTGGAAAATCTCTTCGAGAAGGATAGCAAAAGAATGCAAACCTTTGTAGATTGGAGTGATGACGTGCTCAGCTCCATACAATCACCTACCTTATTTATTAGTGGAGATAAGGATGTGATGAAACCGGAACATACCATAGCAATGTGGAGGCTGGTAGAAAATTCACAATTAATGATCCTTCCTGTAGGACATGGAACTTATATGATGGCTGATTTTGATGGTAGCCTCAATGAAAATTTAGTCAACTTTACTATAAAAGAAGTTGCAAATTTTTTAAATAATTAAACAATTACAATACGATTGAGATTTGTCTAAGGGGTGAACCATTCGTACTTCAAATAAACAATAACATTTTAAAATTAAAAATCATGGCAAAATTAAATCCATACCTAAATTTTGATGGAACCGCTGAAGAAGCTTTCAATTTTTACAAATCCATTTTTGGTGGTGAATTCGTAGGTGAAATTCATAAAATGGGAAATGCTCCTGGTACTGAAAACCTTTCTGAAGAAGAAAAAAACAGAGTAATGCATATTGCTCTTCCAGTGGGAAGTGATCTTTTAATGGCTTCTGATATTGTTCCTAGCTTCGGGCAGAAGCTGAATGTAGGAAATAATAATTATGTTTCCATTTTCCCGGACTCTAGAGAGGACGCAGACAGAATCTTTAAAGGACTTTCTGAAGGTGGAAATATAGAAATGCCCATTGAAGATCAGTTTTGGGGAGACTATTTTGGAAGTTTTCAGGACAAATATGGTGTTCATTGGATGATAAACTATAATGAAGAATACACGAAATAATCTTATATTTAACTAAATTATAAAAAGAGATGCCCGTTTTCGGGCAGCTCTTTTATTCAATCAAAAAATTAAACTATGGATCCAATTAAAATAGACATTACCATTTTAGCACCGGTAGAAAAAGTATGGAATTATTTCAATGAACCCAAGCATATTACCAAATGGAATTTTGCCCATGAAAGCTGGCATTGTCCAAGTTCTGAAAACGATCTGAAGGTAGGCGGAAAATTTAAAAACAAAATGGAAGCAAAAGATAAAAGCTTTGCATTTGATTTTGAAGGGGTTTATGATGAAGTAACACCTCATGAGCTCATAAAATATCATATGGAAGACGGGCGTAAAGTAGAGGTGATCTTTGATAAGATTGATGAGAATACCACAAAAGTTATCGAAATTTTCGATCCGGAGAAACAAAATTCTGTGGAGATGCAGCGAGATGGCTGGTATGCTATTCTCAATAATTTTCATAAGTACGTTGAGAACCATTAAAAATACGTTGTGTCGCCATGATCAATTTAGTTATCATGTCAAAGAGTTTGAATTCCATATATGCTGTAAGCTATGATCCTGAGGAAGATTTTCTATTGGGAGTTATTGCAGTACCTGCAAGAAGAGCTTTGAAGAAGGAAAAAATAGATTCTTTGGAAAAACTATCGGATTATTCTGAAAAAGAAATACTGCAGCTACATGGTTTCGGGAAAAATGCAATGATGAAGCTAAAAGACTATATGAAGGAGAATCAGATGTGTTTTAAGGAAGCATAAAAGTAAAAAGCCCTGAATTTTATCGTGTCGTTGTGAATAGATAGATGCAATTCTTTTTGAGCAAAAGGACATAGGATTTGCTTTGCTTTATGCATGTAATTTTTTACCATGAAACTTATATCGTCTCTGTCATTCTGGATGGAGCAAAGCGTAATGAAGAATCTCAAGAATAATCTCCCGCAGATTTTATAAATATGTTCAGCTAGATTTGCTTAATCTGCAAAGTGGAAAAAATAAAGAGTATCTCTGTCATTCTGAATGAAACGGAGTGTAATGAAGAATCTCAATAATAATCTCCCACAGATTTTATAAATATGTTCAGCTAGATTTGCTCAATCTGCAAAGTGGAAAAAATAAAGAATATCTCTGTCATTCTGAATGAAGCAGAACATAACAAAGATTCTTAACCCAGAAAAAGATCATAAAATCTACAGTTTCTACAGATTTTATGAATAAATTGTCTACAAAATAAATTCTATCATTAAGAAAGAATAAATATAAAATCAACCTTTAAAATTTAAACTTATGAATAACGATATTTTTCCATGTCTCTGGTATGACGGAGACGCCAAGCAATCCGCAGAATTTTACTGTAAGGTTTTTGGTGGCGAAATTACGGCAGATACTCCTGTGGTAATGAACATTGATTTGTTCGGACAAAGATTAATGCTTTTGAATGGTGGTCCTCATTTCAAAAAGAATCCTTCCATTTCATTTATGGTAATCTGTGATTCCGAAGATGAGGTGCAAAAATATTGGGATCAGTTACTGGAAGGGGGGATGGCTCTTATGGAACTTGGGTCATATTCATGGAGTAAGAAATATGGATGGGTTCAGGATAAATATGGGGTGACCTGGCAATTATTTTTAGGAGAAAAAGCACAGGAGCAGAAAATAGTTCCTACTTTGATGTTTATTCATGAAAATAATGGAAAAGCCAAAGAAGCAATGGAGCTTTATACCCAAACATTCCCAAATTCAAGCATTGGAAATATTTTGAAATATGGTGATGGAAGTGAAGGTCATTCTAATTCTGAGCCAACAGAAAATGTTCAGCATGCCAATTTTGTTATTGATGGTTACTCTTTATTCTGTATGGATAATTCTTACGATCATCAGTTTGATTTTAATGAGGGTATTTCACTTGTTGTGATGACCGATGACCAACAGCAAACCGATACTTACTGGAATGCACTTACCTCAAACGGAGGCAGAGAAAGTATGTGTGGTTGGTTAAAAGATAAATATGGGTTAAGTTGGCAGATTGTGCCTAAAAGGCTGATTCAGCTAATGAACGATCCGAATCAGGAAAAAGCCTATCAAGTGGTACAGGCGATGATGAAAATGCAGAAAATTATTATTCAGGATTTAGAAGACGCTTATAATTCTTAAAGATATTTCGGCTTATTGTTTGATGCTATGTAGAAAAAAGGTTTGCTTATGAAAACACAGAACAAATCACAATCTAAGTCGAGCGTCCCTAAGGAAGGGCAGTTTCCGGAAATTATCCGGGACGACTATCAGGGAAGTCAAAAGTTATTAAATAAGAAAGCCGTTATTTCCGGAGGTGACAGTGGAATAGGCCAGGCGGTGGCCGTTCATTTTGCAAGGGAAGGAGCAGATGTTGCCATTATCTATAAGAAAAGTGATAATGATGCCAAAGAAACCAAAAGACTGGTAGAAAAAGAAGGCAGAAAATGCCTTTTGATGAAAGGTAATCTTACGAGAAAAGTATTCAGAACCCAATGTGCTGAAAAGATTAAAGAATCATGGAAGAAGATTGATATTCTTGTTAATAACGCTGGAATTCACACTTCAAAAAATAGTCTGGAAAAAATATCTGATGATCAGATTCAAGAGACATTTGATACCAATATCATTTCTATGATTTCTTTTACCCGGAATTTTCTTACGATGATGAAAAAAGGAGGTCGGATTATTTGTACCACTTCTGTTACCGCTTATCGGGGAAGTGATCATTTGATTGATTATGCTGCAACAAAAGGAGCGATCTTATCCTTTATTCGTTCATTGGCCGATAATCTTGCTGAAAAAGAAATTTTGGTGAACGGTGTTGCTCCGGGGCCTATATGGACGCCGCTTGTAAAAGAAGCATTTGATGATCTTTCAACATTTGGGAAAGATACTCCGCTGAAGCGTGCTGGTCAACCATCAGAAGTAGCTCCGGCTTATGTTTTTCTTGCTTCTAAAGATGCCAGTTATATTACAGGTGAGGTAATTCATATTAATGGCGGAGATTTTGTTGGAGGTTAAAAGGTATACTTATGATCTTAGCGTATTCATTTTGGCTACCCAATCATTAAATTTAAAAATCACTTAATATATTTAACACATTATGGAACAATTATCATATGAATTAGAAATCAATGCAGAACCTGAAAAAGTATGGAGTGTCCTTTGGGGAGATATTACCTACAGACAATGGACAACGGCTTTTACAGAAGGTTCTTTTTATGAAGGAGAACTGGAAGAAAATAACATTATAAAATTCTTAGACCCTAAACATAACGGGATGTACAGCCGTGTTGAAAAAGTGATTCCCAATGAGGAAATTAAATTTCTGCACCTGGGAGAAATTTATGAAGGAATTGAAGTCGCTAAGGATTGGGGTGATGCAACGGAATCTTATTTCCTGGAAGAAAATGATGAAGGAACACTATTGAAAGCAGTCATTAAAACTCCGGCGGAGTTTAAAGATTTTTTTGAAGAAAAATTTCCCAAAGCGCTGAATATTATCAAACACCTTTCAGAAAATCAGCTTTAAAGCAATGCTCATTTAAAAAGTAAAAAGACAATCAATCACAAAATTTTAAAATATGGAAACCCTATCATACGAAACAATAATAGATGCTCCTTTACAGAAGGTATGGGATATTCTCTGGAGTCCTGAAACGTACAGCCAATGGACAAAATACTTTGGTGCCGGATCTTCTGTTATGAAATCCGACTGGCAGGTTGGCGGAAAGACTTATTTCCTTAATGAAAAAGGAGATGGAATGGTTTCTACCATAGACAGCCTGGAGGAACCCCATCAAATTGTTTTTAAGCATTTGGGAATGACCGAAAATGGAGTAGAAGACACACAAAGCAAAGAAGTTATGGAGTGGAGCGGTTGTTTTGAAAAATATTTTCTGATAGATTTTGATGGGAAAACTAAGCTTCACACTGAAGTTCAGGTAGACAGTGAATGGCGGGATCATATGGAGACAGGATTTACAAAAGGATTGATCGTTGTGAAGAGTTTGGCTGAAGGGGGAAATCTCAGCTCAGTATAAAAGAGTTTGGATTTTAAGATTAAGGAGCTGTAATTGTGTATTTTGCAATTTTTGTTCCTTGTTTCCAATCTCTTTATCTATTGTGTATCAATTCAAGAAAATATGAAATTATTAGTAATTCTTTTCGGGACATTTATATTGGCTTTACTGGGAACCATGCTATTTCAGGGTAAGCCGGATCTTTTATTCTCAGGGAATCTTGGAATGGCGGTTTTTATCCTATTTACAGGATTCTCCCATTTTAAATTTCAAAAGGGAATGGCAATGATGATTCCGGATTTTATTCCTGCCAAAATATTTTGGGTGTATAGTACCGGGATTTTGGAGATTGCTGCAGGAATAGGCCTTATGATTCCTGCTATTCGTGAAATGACAGCTGTTTTGCTGATTATTTTCTATATATTGGTTTTTATAGCCAATATCAATTCATCCCAAAAGAAGATTAATATTTTTAAAGCAGATTACACAGGTCCGGGGATGCAATATCTTTATAAACAGAGAATTCCCATGCAGATCATTTTAATAGCATGGACCTGGTATTTCGGAATTTATCTACATTAAATGTATAGGCAGTCTTCAGGACTGCTTTTTTATTTTAAAACAGTCATAATAAATGTTAAATATTGTAACATTTATTGTTTTAAGTTGTCTTATATATAAAGAATCTGATTTTTTATTGAGTAAAATATTGAATTGGGGAATCTGTTTTTTAATTTTAAAAACGTAAGTTATGAATCTAAATTACAAAATTTTCGGTACAGCTTATATTGTACTTTCTTCTATTATGATAAATGCACAAAACTCTGCAGCTAAACTTCCGGGAGATCCCACGCTTCCGTCTACAAAAGCCAATCTTGAGAAACTGGTATCCTACGATAAAGGAGACTTCAAATATAAAGTAGAAGATTATTTTGCAAGGCCAAAAGCTTCAGCATTTAAAATTTCTCCCGATGGGAAATACCTTTCTTATAAGGAAAAAGATAAAGACCGTAAAAATCACGTATATGTTAAAGACCTGAATTCTGGGAAAATTACCAAGGCTATTGTTGAAAAAGATGATTTGATAAAAGCGTATGGCTGGCTGAATAAAAGTCGTTTGTTTTATACTCAAGATAAAGGAGGAAATGAAAATATTCACTTATATGCAGCAAATGTAGACGGAACAAATCTTAAAGATTTAACCCCATTTGACGGAATTACATTGGGAGAGATTAACCCGATAAAAGATACCGATTTCGTTGTGGTCACCATGAATAAAAATAATAAGCAGATCTTTGAACCTTATAAAATCAATTTTGTAACAGGGGAAATGACTCAGCTGTATGAAAATAAAGATGTCAACAGTCCTATTGATGGGTATATTTTTGATAAAGACGGAAATTTAAGAGGATATAGTGTTCTTGAAAACGGGCTGACTACTAAAACTTATTACAAAGATTTGCAGACAGGAAAATTCAATCTTCTGAAATCTGCAGACTGGTCGGATACCTTCAGCATTATCAGGTTTAATGATAATTCTAAGAATAAAGATGAAGCTTATGTAGTGACCAATCTGGATAGTGATAAGACAAGAATTGTTTTGTATGATCTTAAGAAAAATGCAGTAATCAAGGAAGTGTATGCTAATCCTGTGTTTGATGTGAGTTCGATAAGTTTAGCAGGTAAAAACAGAAATTATGAACTGGATTACATCAGCTATGAAGGTTTGAAAGGTGAGACAGTTCCCGTAAGTAAGTTTTATAAGGAAGTTGATGACAAATTAAAAGCCCAGTTTGGAGATAAAGAGTTTAGTATTGTTTCGTCAGACGATAATGATGATAAACTTTTGGTAGTGGTAGGAAGTGACAAATTATACGGAACTTACTATGAGTATGATACCAAAACCAAACAAACAAAACTTCTTTATAATCTGATGCCACAGCTGAAAGAAGAAGATATGGCTGAAATGAGGCCTATTGAATTCAAAAGTAGAGACGGATTAACCATTCGTGGGTATATTACCCTACCTAAAGCGGCTTTGGAAGGGAAAAAAGTTCCTTTGATCGTAAACCCTCACGGTGGTCCTCAGGGAATCAGAGATCATTGGGGTTTCAATCCGGAAACTCAATTGTTTGCAAGCCGAGGGTATGCCACGCTTCAGGTGAATTTCAGAATTTCAGGGGGATATGGAAAAGAATTCCAAAAAGCTGGCTACAAGCAGATCGGAAGAAAAGCTATGGATGATGTGGAAGATGGAGTAAAATATGCGATCAGCCAAGGTTGGATAGATAAGGATAAAATAGCAATTTATGGAGGAAGTCATGGAGGATATGCTACTTTAATGGGATTGATTAAAACTCCGGACCTATACGCTTGTGGTGTAGATTATGTGGGAGTATCTAATATCTTTACTTTTTTTGATTCCTTCCCGGAATATTGGAAGCCTTATAAAGAAATGGTAAAACAGATCTGGTATGATTTGGATAACCCGGAAGAAGCTAAAATTGCTAAAGAAGTATCACCGGTATTTCAAATTGATAAGATTAAGAAACCTTTATTTGTGGTACAGGGGGCGAATGACCCTAGGGTAAATATTAACGAGTCTGATCAGATCGTAAAAGCAATGCGGGCAAAAGGATTTGAAGTTCCTTATATGGTAAAATATGACGAAGGACATGGATTTGGAAAAGAGCCCAACAGAATCGAATTGTATAAATCTATGTTAGGATTTTTTGCTGAGAATTTCAATAAAAAATAAACAGGCAATTTTAATAATTTTGGAAACGGAGGATATGATGTCTTCCGTTTCTTTTTTATTATTTCTAGCGTAGCGAAGCAATCTTTTTAGAAATTGGATGCTGAGGTTGGAAAACGCAAGGACGCAAACTTATTGATTAGCTTTATACTTTTAAGGTACAGGAGTTTTATCTGTGATAAAATTGAATGATAGATATGTTTTCTCGCAGATCTCACAGATAACGCAGATTCTTAACGTCATAATTTTGGATAAAGAATTTTATATTATAGTAAAGTTTGTCTTTTCAAGGATGAATTTGAAGTGAATACAAATATAAAATTTAGCCCTGATAACAGCGGTTACCCCACAGCATGTATGGAATAAGCTTGGGGCGAGGAGTATGAGCGGATAGCAGGAAATAGCTCCCCCGAAAAAATAGGTAATCAGCAATGAGCAGTAAATAATGAGTGGCTGATGCATAAACAAAAGAAATAAAAGCCCGATGAATAAAAGAAAAACCGAAATTCCGGAAAAATATTTTAAATTTATTAAAGTAAAACCAAAAGGATAACCGTCATATCAGTATGGAGGTTGTCGAAAAAATAACAATGCCACAAAAGGATAAAGAAAGCATCATCTCACAAACCGTTTCCAACTACGGAGGGAAGCTGATGTCTTATATTCGTCCTAAAGTGAAAAACACGGAGGATGCAGAAGATATCCTGCAGGAAGTGTGGTATCAGTTCAGCAGTATTACCAATCTTTCTGAGATTGTGAATGTTGGGGGCTGGCTGTACAGGGTAACGGCGAATAAAATTACAGACCGTTACCGTAAAAAGAAAACAGAAAATCTTGAAGATTTCGTCTATGAGGACGAAGACGGAAGTTTTTCCATCAAAGATATTTTATTGATGGATGAAAGCGCAGGTCCTGAAGTAAAAATGTTTCAGGATGAGATCTGGAAAAAACTGTTTGAAGCATTGGATGAACTTCCCGAAAAACAAAGGCTGGTCTACGTAGAAAACGAACTCAACGACAAAACCCTCCAGGAGATCGCCGATGAACAGGGAGAAAACATCAAGACTATCATCAGTAGAAAAAACTATGCTGTGAAGCACCTGAGAAACAGATTGAGAAAATTATACGAAGATTTAAAAAGTTAGAAAAAGAAATTATGAATCATAAACACAAAAAGGGCTGGATTTTTTTATTGTTATGTCCGCCATTAATTCTCTTAGCCGTTACCTGGATCGTAATGTCGCTTTGGAATTGTCTTCTTCCTGAAATTTTAGGGGTGAAATCTATTACTTACTGGCAGGCAATGGGTATCCTGATCTTAAGTAAAATCCTTTTCGGAGGTTTTCATTTTGGTAAGGGCATGCGAGACTTCAAAGAGCGAAAAATGAGACAGAAAATGGAAGGATTATCGCCTGAAGAGAAAGAAAAATTTAAAGAAGCCTGGAGAAACAGATGTTCCGGAGGATTCTTCAACAGAAATAACGAATAATTTAAAAAATTTTAAAGAAGTAGTAAAGTAAAATTAAAATTCATTCGTCTTTATAAAAAACAAGAAGTAGTAAAATTTAAAATTTTGAAAAAATGAAAAATTCAGCATTAAAAGGTGCTCTTGGAGCACTAGCCGTTGTGGGTGTAGCCTTAATCGCTAAAAAAGCTGCCCAAAGAAAAAGATTTATCAGAGGTATTTTTGATGAATATGGAATCAAAGAAAAATCTCCTTTCGGATTAGCCGATAAGATCAGAGAAATGAATGATGAGGAGTATCAGGAACTGAAAGGGAAATTCAAAAAAGAATTCAGTTCAAGATGCTGCAAAAAGGATAATACCTGTGAAGCATAAAAAGTAAAAACTAAATTGAAATTGTTAAAATTCGGGATCGGGAAGCAAAGCTTCCCGATCCCGAATTTTTTTTTATTTTAAAATAAGTCAAATCGTTAAGAAGGATTTAAGAATGTTTTGGCAGTGAATTTATTGATTAAATACTAAATTTGTTTTCTTTTTATTAAATATTTTATTTTACGATTATGACACCGAAGAATATTTTCATCATTATAATCGCTTTTTTTTCTATAAGTGTTTACGGGCAGAAATCTGAATTGAAAAATAAGCAATATATTTTCTTTCTGCACAATAAGTTTTTGGAAGAACATCCTTCTGATGAAGCCCATCCTAAATATGGTATTGTGGAGTATGAAAAAGTACTTCATCAATTGAAGGATAGTGGCAATGTTATTCTTTTTGAAAAAAGAAAGCCCAATACTGATCCGGCCGTATATGCTAGGAAAATAAAGAAACAGATTGACCGCCTGATAAAAAAGGGAGTTAAAGCTGAGAATATTACGGTTGTCGGAACATCTCAGGGCGGTTATATCGCACAATATATTTCCTATTATGAAAAAAATCCGGAGCTGAAATTCGTTTTTATTGGAGCCAGCTTTAAAGATGATTCTTTAGAGAAGGATGAAAATTTCAGGCTGTATGGAAAGATTTTGTCTATTACAGAGAAAACTGATGATGGGCATGTTCCTCTATCTCAGGAGCAGCGATTTATCAGGTCTGATATTAAAGATTTTAAAGAAATTGAGCTTAATACAGGGCTGAATCATGGCTTTCTGTTTAAAGCTCTTGATGCCTGGATTCTTCCAACAAAAGAATGGATCAATCGTAAATAATATAGAGTAAATACAAGTAATTGACTTTATATGATTTGTTGGAAAACACAAGAGTATAAGACTTTTTTGCCTCGAATACACAAATAAAAAGTATTGTACTTTAAAATATCAATTGAAAAAGCCTTTTCTATGTACCCTTTAGTTTGTAAAAAAGAAATTAAGTTTACAAACTAAAGGGTACATAGATTTTATACAAGTAAACTCATTCGTGGATTAGTGGCCATCAAATAGGCAGTATTCAACTTTTCGCAGATAAGATCCTTGCGTCTTAAAAATATAAAGCCTGTTAGTCTTCTTTGCGCCCTTGCGCGTTCCAACAATTACTATCAGACGTTGGAATTGTCAGAAATACCTGCTTATTATTTACGATGAATACAAAGTAAAAAGAAAAATAAATCCTTATTTTTGTATTGTTCAATGAAAGACTACTACTATTTTCTCGGTATACCTCAGGATGCTTCGGAAGAAGACATCAAAAAAGCGTATCGGAAGCTATCTCTAAAATATCATCCCGATAAAAATGATAATGATGATTTCTTTGCAGACCGTTTCCGCGAAATTCAGGAAGCGTATGAAATGTTGAGTGATCCAATCAGGAGACGCAGTTATGATCAGAATTTAGAAAGTCATCAGCGAAGCTTTAGATATAATATTCCTCCTGCAATAAAGACTTTTACAGCGAATAAAATTCATGCAAAAAGAGGAGAGGAGATTATTATCAACTGGCAGACAAGCAATGCTGATGTAGTAAAGGTTTTGCCTTTCGGACTTGAAAAGCCATATGGGGAAAGGATCTTTAAGATCACAGAATTCAAAGATGGAAAATTTCAACTATTGCTTCACGCAACAAACTCATTATTGCATAAAACTGTAGTTCAGGGAATTACTATTACTGAGGTTTTTGAAAATGATACGGACAAATTCAAAAATACAGTGGAGGAAATGTTTAAATCACAACCGAGAACGGAGATCAACAAATCCGGGCAGCCTAAAATTGTAATGCTGTTTTGGGGTGTTATTGTGCTGGTGATCGCTTTATATTTCCTGATAAAGGAGTTTTTTTAAGCCATTTTCTTCCTTCCAGGACACTTTTTACATCTTTTCCCTTTCTTGAATTTTTTGCAGCAAGATTTCTTTTCGCAAAACATCTCTTCATTGTTAAATGCATACACAGGTGCCAAAGGCGGAACTTTAAACGGGACAATCATATTCATGGTGCAAATATATTAATTTAGAATAAATATAATTAATAAAATTTCATAAAATTCTTGAAACCTGATGAATAGCAATGCGGAGTCCTATTTATGAAGTGGATTGCCTTAAAACCGTACTCTGTTTTGTATGTGAATTTTCACATTTTCCATACCAATACTTTTATTTTTTACCTGTTGTAAATAAAAACAGATTTTTGCTATTTTAACTTTTACCTGAAAATTTCACCCAATTTCCAATGAATCTTCATTGTGTTATTGGTAATAAAATGATTGTATTTTTGAATACTGTTTGTAGAATTGAGACAATGGTTGTTTAAAATAGATTAAAATTTATCCGATTGTTATCAAAAGCTGATAGGTTTGTAATAAGTAAACTATTTAGTGAATTATCATGGAAAATATGCTGTTGTACAATCGTGTAAAAAATTGTAATTTTACCCATCTTTTTACAAACAAAATCTAATAAATAAAAATGAATACAGAACAGTTTGTGAGCCGTCACATTTCCCTAAATGAAGCCGATAAACAGGCGATGTTGGAAAAACTTGGCGTTTCTAGTATTGAAGAGTTAATTTCTCAGACCATTCCTTCTTCCATCCGTTTAGAAAAAGATCTTGAGATCTCAGAGCCACTTTCGGAATACGAAATGCTGAACCATTCTAAAGAATTGGCATCAAAAAACACTGATTATACAAGTTATATCGGTTTCGGATACCACAACACCCTTTTACCATCAGCTATTCAGAGAAATATCTTTGAAAACCCTAGCTGGTATACTGCATATACTCCTTATCAGGCTGAAATTGCACAAGGAAGACTGGAAGCTCTTCTTAATTTCCAGACTGTAGTGTGTGACCTAACTGGTTTTGGTCTTGCTAATGCTTCTTTGTTGGATGAATCTACTGCGGCTGCTGAAGCAATGCACATGTTCTTCAACAACAGAACTAAAGATCAGAAGAAAGGTGAAGCGAATAAATTCTTTATCTCTGACCTTGTATTGCCTCAGACAATCTCTGTATTAAAAACTAAGGCTGAAGGATTAGGAATTGAAATAGTTGTAGGAGATCATAAGACTCATGCATTTGATACCTCTTATTATGGTGTTCTATTGCAATATCCTGGTAAAAACGGAATCGTTCTGGATTATACAGAAAACATCGTAGAATATAAAAAATTAGACCTTCAGGTAGCAGTTGCATGTGATCCGATGGCTTTGGTGAAATTGAAATCACCGGCTGAAATGGGTGCTGACTGTGCGGTAGGTACTTCTCAGAGATTTGGTATTCCCTTAGGATACGGAGGTCCTCATGCAGCATTCTTTGCTTGTAGAGAAGAGTATAAAAGAGATATTCCTGGAAGAATCATCGGAGTTTCTCAGGATATGTATGGGAAACGTGCACTAAGAATGGCGTTACAGACTAGAGAACAGCATATTAAGAGAGAGAAGGCGACTTCTAATATCTGTACTGCTCAGGTTCTTTTAGCTGTAATGGCTGGTATGTATGCAGTGTACCACGGTCCAAAAGGATTAAACTATATTGCTGACCAAATCCATTTTAAAGCCAATGCTTTGAAAGGAGGGCTTGCAGCACTAGGGTATCAGGTAGTAGAAGAGCCTATCTTCGATACCGTGAAAATCACAATGCCGGAAGAAGAGAAAGGAAGACTGATGAGAATGATGCAGGATCACAGACTTAACCTTAACTACTTCACAGAAGGGGTTGTAAGCATTGCGATCAACGAAAGTACTACATTGGAGAAATTAAATTATCTGATGGCTTCTTTCGCTCAGTTCAAAGACAAGCAGACTTTCAAGTTAGAAATCAAAGAAGGATACAGCATTCCTGAAGAAAACCTTAGAAAGGATCAGATTCTTACAGAAGAAGTATTCAACAGATATCACACGGAGACAGAATTGATGCGTTACATCAAACGTCTTGAGAGAAAAGACTTATCATTGACTCACTCAATGATCTCTTTAGGATCTTGTACAATGAAACTGAACGCGGCTACTCAAATGTTGCCGCTTTCATGGGCAGATTGGGGAAGTGTACATCCGTTCGTACCGGTAGACCAGGCTGGAGGATATCAGCAAATGATTGCAGAGCTTGAAAAAGATCTTGCAACAATCACTGGTTTCGCAGGAACTTCATTGCAGCCAAATTCAGGGGCGCAGGGAGAATATGCAGGATTAATGGTTATCAGAGAATACCATATCTCAAGAGGTGATCATCACAGAAATGTAGTATTGATCCCTCAATCTGCACACGGAACTAACCCGGCATCTGCGGCAATGGCAGGAATGAAAATCGTAGTCGTGAAAAACCTTGAAAATGGTGAAATCGATTTCGAAGATCTTAAAGCTAAAACAGAATTACATTCAGCTAATTTATCAGCTGTAATGATTACATATCCGTCTACTTACGGATTCTTTGATGCTAATATCAAGGAAATTACTAACCTAATCCATGAACATGGAGGACAGGTTTATATGGACGGTGCCAACATGAACGCTCAGGTAGGATTTACAAGTCCAGGAAACATTGGAGCAGATGTTTGTCACTTAAATCTTCACAAAACTTTTGCCATTCCTCACGGAGGTGGAGGTCCTGGAGTAGGTCCAATTTGTGTGGCTAAGCACTTAGTACCATTCCTTCCTTCCAATGCAAACATCAAAATTGGAACTAAAGAAGCTATTGATGGTATTTCTGCAGCACCTTACGGTTCAGGATTAATTCTAAACATTTCTTATTCTTATATTAAAATGTTAGGAACTGAAGGTCTGAAAAAAGCGACAGGACATGCCATTATGAATGCTAACTACCTTAAGCTGATTTTAGCTGAACACTTCCCAATTTTATATTCAAACGAAAACGGAAGAGTAGCTCACGAATGTATCGTAGATTTCCGTCAGTTCAAATCTTTAGGAATTGAAGTGGCTGATGTGGCGAAGAGATTAATGGATTATGGTTTCCATGCTCCTACGGTTTCTTTCCCTGTTGCAGGAACATTAATGATTGAGCCTACAGAATCTGAAAGCAAGTCTGAAATTGATCGTTTTGCAGAGGCTTTAATCTCTATCAAGCATGAAATTGATGAGATTGCTAACGGACAGGCTGATCCGGCAAATAACGTATTGAAAAACGCTCCTCACACAGAACAATTGGTCATCTCTGATTCTTGGGATAAACCATACAGCAGAGAAAAGGCAGCTTATCCGCTAGAGTGGGTAAGAGATCACAAATTCTTTGCTTCTGTATCAAGAGTAGATGAAGCTTACGGAGACAGAAACTTAGTATGTACTTGTGAGCCGATTGAAGCTTATATGTAATCAGAGTTTTTTCCAGATATAATAAATCCCTCTCAGCAATGAGAGGGATTTATGTTTTTTTAGATACCATAATTCGGGAGACTTTACCTTAAACGGTCACTTTTTACAAATAGTAAAAGATTATTCACTATCTTTCTTTGTTTAATCTCAAATAAATATGAAAGTAATTGGTTTAATCGGGGGAATGTCGTGGGAAAGCTCGGTATTGTATTACCAGATCTTAAATAGAAAAACACGGGAAATTTTAGGAGGAAGTCATTCTTCTGAGTGTTTGATGTATTCGGTAGATTTTGGTGAAATTGCATTGTTGCAACATCAAGGAGACTGGGAAACCCTTGAGAAAAAGATGATCGCCGCTGCTCAGCGATTAGAGCGTGGTGGGGCTGATATTGTTTTGATCTGTACGAATACTATGCATAAAATGGCAGAAGCAATTGAACAAAATATAAATATTCCTTTACTACATATCGTAGACAGTACAGCAGCAGAAATTCAAAAGAAATCATATACGAAACTGGGAATGTTAGCTACCCAATTTTCGATGGAAGAAGACTTTTTAAAAAAACGATATAAAACGAAATATGGTATTGAAATAACTGTTCCCGAAGAAGACCAGAGAAATGAGGTACATCGGATTATCTATGAAGAACTTGTAAAGGGTATCATTAAAGAAAGTTCAAAACAATACTATTTGAAAGTTATTGGTGAGCTTGTGAAAAATGGTGCTGAAGCCATTATTTTGGGTTGCACAGAGATTGAATTGCTCATTAAGCAAGGGGATGTATCTATAGACCTCTTTGCAACTGCTCAAATACATGCTGAAAATGCAGTTGAGTGGGCTTTAACATCATAATATATAGAGTCTTCAACGGAGAGAAAAGCTTCTGATTTGGACAAGTATCCTACCTAAATAATTCTTTTATTTCTAAGATTTCAAATATAAATAAAGCCACTCCAAAATGGAGTAGCTTGTTGATGTGCTATATTTCTTTCTTTATCGTCTCTTATAGCTGTAAGCCACCAGAATGGCTACTCCCATAGTAAGAACGGTAATCATTGAAATCGTTTCAATGGAGATTCCACTTTTCATCTGTGTGTTTTCTTTTTCACAAGAATAAAAGAATAATACTGTCATCAATAGACAGCTCGATAGTAATTTTCTAATCATAATTGCATTTATTTGGTTATTAATGTTTTATAATCAAAAAGTATACCGATTTTATAGACTATAGGTAAAGTGTTTTTTAGTGCCTATTTAAATGATTATTTCTTTTTATTGCTGTTTCCTTCATCCCAATAATAGCTGTCCGGATAAATTCTGGCTCCAAATATTGCCGTTCCAATCCGCACAATAGTAGCGCCCTCTTCTATAGCTGTTTCAAGATCACTGCTCATCCCCATAGAAAGTTCATCCATTTCCACATTGGGAATGTTTTCACGAATGATTTCCTGTTGTAGGTTTTTAAGAATTTTAAAACATGGTCTTACCTTTTCTGCTTCTGAACTGAATAATCCAATGGTCATGAGACCTTTTACTTTCAATGTAGGGAATTCGGAGACTTTTCTGGTTAATTCAATAGCCTCATTTGGATCTGCTCCAAACTTACTTTCTTCATTCGAGGTATTTACCTGAATCAAAACTTCGATCGTTTTGTTCTCGGCTGAAAGTCTTTGATGCAGTTTTTCTGCCAGCTCTAAACGATCCAGTGATTGAATACAGATGACATCATATTTTAGAATATCTTTGATTTTATTAGTCTGAAGATGCCCGATAAAATGATTGATGTGGGGAGTTTCTTTTAAATCTTTATATTTTTCCTTCAGTTCCTGAACTTTATTTTCTGCAATAAAGGGTGGTCCGTTTTCCAGTGCTATTTTAATACGTTCCGCGGAAACGGTTTTAGTGGCCAGCAGAAGCTTAACTTCATCAGGATTTCTTCCTGCTTTTTCACAAGCATTTTTAATCCGCATATTGATGAGTTTCAGGTTGTGAAGAATGTCTTCTTTCATGACTGGATGGATTCTTTAGCTTCCAGTTTTTGAATTAAAGCTGTTTTTACAGCTGTTAAAGCATGGTCTTTAGCTTCTGCAAATGAAATAGAGTATTTTCTTTCAATCGCTCTCATATCCTCAGGGAATTGGCTGAGCAGGGTATCATAGAAAGTATTCAGAAACTCGGTGGAAGGCATTTCATAATGGATTCTAAGTTGAAAACGTCTTAGCAGAGCCGTATCAATAATCTCAGGGTGATTGGTAGCACACAGTAAAAGCGCGTTTTCGGGATAATAATCAATAAGCTGCAGTAAAGTATTCACCAGTCTTCTCATTTCCCCAACATCTTTATCATCACTGCCTCTTGCTTTTCCGATCTGATCCAGTTCATCAAGAAAAAGAACAGATCTTTCTCTTGCAGCTTTATCAAAAATCATTTTAATATTTTGGGAAGTTTCCCCAATTCTGGAGGAAACAATATTGCTTAAATTTAAAATGATGATGTTTTTTCCAAGCGCATTGGCAATTGCCTTTGCTGTCATTGTTTTTCCGCATCCTGAACTTCCCTGAAGAAGGATTTTATGATTCACGGGAAGGCCGTACTCCTGAAGTTCCTTGCTGTAAGTATGTTCCTTAATAAGCTGTACAAGCTGATCTCTGTTGTTTTTATTGAGAAATACATCGTTAAGGCTTACCTGGTCTTTATCTTGAATAATAAGGTTGTACAGATTCATGATGACAATTAATAGTTTCTTGAATCTAACAAAGATAAGGCTTTATTACATGACGCAGAGCATCCTGATTGAGAATAAACGGGTAGGCCAGGGAGAGCGTTATTAATGATGAGTAATGAGTAATGAGTAATGAGTAATGGTGTGGTTTTAATTGTGTTCTCTTTTTCAAAGTATAGATACATTGAATGTCCAGCTTGATGGAAACTGTTTTCATTATCAAAAAAATAAATCCGAGCATGAGTTCGGATTTATTCATTTGGATATTAAAATTTGTTATGAAACTAAGATCTTTTTGTTATGTTTTTGGGCCCTTTTACCACATTGGTAAAAGAGCGATCTGATCTCTCAGAGTAAAAACATAAAACAATATAATTAGTATAGTTTTGCTATAGGCTTATTGATTTTAATGATTAGTTTCTTTCTCTTCTTACTGTCATGAAATATGATGAGAATACTACTAAACATGTTGCGATACCGATATAAGTTACCATTTTGTATTATTTTTAATTATTTGACTTTTTTTTATTAATCTTTCAATTGCAATATTACAGCTTTCAAATCACGTGCCAAAGTAAAACACCATGATGTATATCAGTGTGTTATGGGTGTTTTATTTAATTTTTAAGAGATTTTTTGTTTACATTTTGTTAATGTATTATTGTGAATTTATTAATATATTTATTACTTCGCCTTTAAAAAAATATGAAAACGTTAACCGTTTGCAGACTTATATATTAGACTTGATAAAACAAACAATAAATAATGCGGCGCATAGTATCGGTCTGAAGTGAAGTTTTATTGTGTAAAATTTCAGCGTAAAAAAGATTTCTATGTTAAGGAAATTTATTTTTATCGGTGATTTTTGCGTTGATTTTTTTTGTCAGTTGTCAGAATCTATGACATTTTGATGATGTCAGAAGCGGAAATGCCGCTCTCATTTGTCATCTTATTGGGATTTAAATCTAAACTAAGCAAAACGAAATATAGAACTTGAGGACTTCTTTTTGAAAACAAAAGAAAGCTTTTGTTACTTTTGTATAAATAATACTTTATGGGACGCAGTTATCTTTTTTTGGCTTTGGCCATTGTATTTGAAATCATAGCCACTACCTTTCTGAAAAAATCAGAAGAGTTTTCAAAATTATGGCCATCCGTTGTTACGGTAATAGGATATGCCTGCGCTTTTTATTTTTTAAGTTTGAGCCTTCGTCAGATTCCGGTGGGAGTTACGTATGCCATCTGGTCTGGAGTAGGAATCGTTTTCATCACAATCATCGGAGTGGTGGCCTTTAAACAGGTTCCGGATCTGCCTGCCATTATCGGAATAGCTCTCATTATTTTAGGAGTAGTTGTCATTAATGTGTTTTCAAAGATGGGAACCCATTAAATAATAATATCTTGTGTGGTTTGAAGCTGTTTCCAGTGTTGTGATCTGCTTTTATACAGAAAAAATTTTCCCAACTTATATTTGAATTGTAAATAACCACGGAATTCAATTCCATTAAATAAGGTGTAGGGAATTTCCGGATTTTCTTCTAAAGACTGTTTTATCCCTTCAGTGAATACAGTAGGACCTGTAGTAGCATGTACATTATTAGGATAACAGTGGTTTTCTATATTATAAAGCATTAGTTCCAGTGTTTTCTTTAAAAAAGGATGATCTTTTCTAAAAATAAGTGCCCATTGAACATATAGATTTTCGTGTCTTTCCCTACTGAGTACTGCTTCATCTTCATCTTTAATAAGTCGCCTAAAAGGTTTGGTGATTGTACTGTCTACATCCAGATATACTCCTCCTTTTTTGTACAAAATCGCATATCTGAAAAAATCTGCTTTTGCTGCACCAATGGTGAGCCTGTTATAACAGTCAATATATTGTGGTGGAAATTCTTCAGACAAAAATTTTACGATATCATGATCATCATAGAAAAAATATTGATACTCAGGATTTTTCCTTTTCATATTCCAAATGTGAAATTTTGTAAGTAAAGGCAGCTTTTTTGTTTTAAAAGTCTGAAATATTTGTTTGGGTATAGCCATATTCTTTTTTTATCATCATTAGTAGTTAAGCATGAAATTGCTTTTATTAATGTGATTCATGTTTTAATAAGTTTTCATGAAAAAGAAGTTAATGGTAGTTTTAATGGAATAGTTTTATTAGTATTTTGATTATATTTTGCAAAAATGGTTAAATCTTTATGTTCTAAATGTTGCATTTAAAGCTTTGCTTTTCTTTAAAAATTTATAAATTTTAGAAAGTAATTCACTGTCATTGAAATTGTTATAACTGTGTTTTTATTTTTCTATCAGGTACAAAACTAAAGTGACCAGATTAGAAGTTCTTTGGAATAGAATTAAAATATCATTAAGGAGATTAAAATGATATTAGAAAATTGTTAAGAGAAATTATTATAGGAAAATAAGCAGTAAAGAAAGTAAGAGAGGGTAGAGATAATCGCCAGATAATCCCGTAAATTACTTGGTGGAATTGATTTATTGAGAAATATGTGATGTTTTTTAAACTGTTCGTAGATCTTTGTAAGAAATTAACAAGTGATAATCTGAATAATCTTTGCCGTTAATAACATGATAAATGGATGCTATTCTTTAATAAGTTGCTGGTCATTTTCACAATAAAAACTTCTTCTCTTTCCAATTCCTGTTTTTTTCTTAATCAGCTTTTGTCCACATACTGGACAGACTGATTTTGTATGAACCAGCCAGTGTTTTTTCAGCGTAAATTCTCTTTTCCATTCAAGGAATTCGAAACTGTAATTTCTGGCTTCTGCAATAAGTTCCTTTCGCTTTTTAGCAGGAAGATTCCCTATTAAGCTTTCCGGTTGTACACCAATTCTGAAAAGAACTTCATTCTTAATGATATTTCCAACACCTGAAAATATATTCTGATCCATTAAAGCATCACATACCATCATTTGTGGATGGGCTTTCAGCTTCTTTTCAGCTTTTTCAGGATTCCATAGATCGCTCATCACATCTGCTTCCCAGTCTATAGTGGAAAGAAATTCCAATTCAACAGTTTTTACAGAGCAGGTATAAAAATACATCCCTTCGCTTGAGAAAAGCAGCGCTAACCTTAAGCTCTTGTCCGGTTTCGTCTGCTCGTTAATACTATAAGACCCAAACATCAATAAATGAATACGAATGGCCGATTTTTCAAAGACCAGATAGGTTTGTTTTCCAAAAGTGCGGATCTCACGAAGCATTTGACCCATAAATGCTTCCTTGTCAAATTTTGCATTGCCAGATGCTTCTGTTACTTTATGATCAACAAATTGCAACAGGTTTTCTTTCATTAAAATAATAGATGGACCTTCAGGCATGGTGTTACTTTTCTTGTAAAAGTTCAAATACTATTCCGTAAAATTAAAATATAGAATTCACTATAGCCGGAACTTAAAATACTGATTGAATTATTCCATTTGTCATTCCGTAGGAACCTCACTAAAGCATTTCCAAAATCCAGAACCAGATTCCTACAGAATAAAAATAATACGGTTGATATCTATTGTTTTTGTCCTACAAAGCGGATCACAGAGCCTGTTCCGTTGTGAAATAATCCTTCCTTAAGTTCAATCTCTGTTTCCTGAAGCTCTATGATAGAGTAGTTAGGGAAATCTGCTTTAATTTCTTCTATAGAAAATAGGTCATCAATGTCTCTTGGACCACCTACCTTTTCGTTTTTTGTGACGTAATCAAGATGTTTTTTACTGAAAGCTTCGAAAATAATAAATCCACCTTTTCGAAGATATTGATCCAGCATTTGATGGATGGATGATTTAATATCTGCTGGAAAATGAGCATAAATAAGAGCAATTACATCAAATTGTTGTTTATGATAACCCAATGTTTGGAGTTCTCCCACCTGATAATCAATGGTTACATCATTCTGCTCTGCAAGTTGCAAAGCTTTGTGTCGGCCTTGTTCACTAATGTCAAAAGATGATGCTTTCCAGCCCTGTAATGCTGCGTAAACAGAATTTCTTCCCTCACCGTCAGCAGGAAACAGAATGGTGCCGGGTTTTAATTTTTTGAGTTGTTCTTCCAAATAATTATTGGGAGCTGTTCCATATACAAATTCCTCGTGGGTATATCTTTCATTCCATTTGTCAAGCCATGCGTTGTCTTTCATTTTTAATAGTTTAAGTTGTATCAAATGTAGGATCTTTTTACCTGTATTAACTAACGGAAAAAACTCTGATGGCAATAGATTTTTTGAATGATAATGTCTGCTTAATAAATATCTAAATACTATTCCATACAATTAAAATTTGGAGTAATTTTGAAAAATGATGAATTTAAACCAGATTTTCACCAATCAACGTACAGGAAACAATCCACATACTAAAGCTTCAAGAACTGATTTTCAAAGGGATTTCGATAGGATTATCTTCTCTTCTGCATTCAGAAGACTGCAAAATAAAACCCAGGTTTTCCCTCTTCCCGGAAGTGTTTTTGTACACAACAGGTTGACACATTCCCTGGAAGTATCATCTGTGGGAAGAAGTTTAGGAAGTATTATTGGTGAATTCATTGCTGAGGACTATAAAAATGAACTTACTGAAGATTCAAAGAATTTTTATCTCTATAACTTAGGAAATGTAATTGCTGCGGCATGTCTTTGTCATGACGTGGGAAACCCGGCTTTCGGACATTCAGGAGAAGATGCCATTGCAAGTTATTTTGAAAGAAATGAAAAAGACCTGAAGTCTAAGTTCAATGAAAAAGAATGGGCAGATTTGGTTAATTTTGAAGGAAATGCCAATGCTATCAGAGTCTTGGCTCAGCAGCAGCAGGGAAAAGATGCCGGAGGAATTCAGCTTACATTTTCTACCCTAGCAAGTATTGCCAAATATCCATGTGAAGCAGTAGCTAAGAAAAAGGGGATCATTCACCGTAAAAAATTCGGGTTTTTCCAGAATGAAAAAGATATATTTCTCGAAATTGCTAAAGGAACTCAACTTATTTCCGAATGTGAAGAGCCTCATATCTTCAAAAGGCATCCTTTTGTATGGTTGGTAGAAGCTGCCGATGATATTTGTTACAATATTATCGATATGGAAGATGCGCACCGATTGGGAATTGTTTCAACGGCAGATTGTAAAAATTTATTTTTTGAACTCGTAAAATCTGAAACAGATGATGTTCAAAGAATTGAAAGAAAATTAAGTTCTATCTCTAACGAAAACGAACAGATCTCTTATTTAAGGGCGAAAGTAATCAATGCCTTAATTAATAAGTCGATTGAGATGTACAAATATAACTTTGAAACGATCCTTGAAGGAAATCTAGGTAACGGTTTACTAGATATCTATAAAAAAGAAAATAAAGCATTACAGGATATTGCCAGCTTTTCTGTAGAAAAAATTTATAATCACAAAGCAGTTGTGGAGATTGAGAATGCCGGATACAACGTAATGTATGAATTATTGGATCATTTCATTCCTTCCATTCTTAAACCGGAAGAGGAAAGAAAATCTTATGATAAAAAAGCACTAAAGTTACTTCCAAGACAATTTGTTTATGAAAACGGAACAGATTATCAGAAAGTATTGGGAATCATAGATTTCGTTTCCGGAATGACAGATAACTATGCTACAGATCTTTATAGAAAAATTAAAGGGATTGATATCGGAATGACGGTATAATTCTATTAAATTAAGGCTGGCAGCTGGAAGTTACAACCCCACACTTCAATAACTTCCAGCTTCTGACTTCCTTCCTATAATTCTCCCTGGTTTAAATATTATTTCTATCTTTATAAGAATCAATATAAAAACTAAACTATGGGTATTTTTCTGGCGCCTGTTATTATTTTCGGGCTTATTATTTTATTTGCATCGTTTTTTGTTGTTAAGCAAGAAACGGCTGCAATCATCGAACGTTTTGGAAAATTTCAAGGCGTTAAACATTCAGGGCTTCATCTTAAGCTTCCCATTATAGATCAGATCGCTAAAAGATTAAACCTTAGAATCCAGCAGCTGGATGTAATGATTGATACCAAAACACTGGATAATGTATTCATCAAGATGAAAGTTTCTGTTCAGTATCAGGTCATCAGAAATCAGGTAGGAGATGCTTATTACCGTTTGGAAAATCCTGAAAACCAAATTACTTCTTTTGTATTTGACGTAGTACGTGCCGAAGTTCCTAAACTGAAACTGGATGATGTTTTTGTGAGAAAAGACGATGTTGCGATAGCTGTAAAAAGTGAACTTCAGGAAGCGATGAACAGCTACGGATATGACATTATTAAGGCATTGGTAACAGATATTGATCCGGATGAGCAGGTGAAACATGCGATGAACCGTATCAACGCGGCTGAAAGAGAAAAGACAGCTGCAGAATATGAATCCGAAGCTCAGAGAATCAGAATTGTGGCTGTTGCAAAAGCAGAAGCAGAATCTAAAAAATTACAAGGGCAGGGGATTGCAGATCAAAGAAGGGAAATTGCAAAAGGACTTGAAGAATCTGTAAGAATGCTGAACAATGTAGAAATCAATTCACACGAAGCATCAGCGCTTATTGTTGTGACACAGCATTATGATACCCTCCATTCCGTAGGAGCAAGTAACAGAAGTAATCTTGTTCTTCTTCCCAACTCGCCAACGGCAGCCAGCAGTATGCTGAATGACCTTGTGGTAGCAATGACAACAGCCAATACTGTAGGAGAAGCGAGTAAAGGAAAATATCCTGAACCACCACAAAAGCAATAGGAATAGTAATAAGGATGATGGAAGCTAGAAGAGGGAAGTTGTGGCAGCCAAAGAAGGAAATAAATATTTTTTAATTAGTTTATCCATACCTAGTGAAGGTTTGCTTTCTGATATAACTTCCAACACAACATGTTTAAGCTTCCTGACTATAAAATAAAAAGGCTTCAGAAAACTCTGAAGCCTTTTTATTTTATTTCTTTGTTTTAGAAACCTGTTCTACCAATGTATATTTTATTGAAGAGGCATCGGCCGGTGGATTAGCGATTTTTTCTGTTTTTACTTTTAAAACATATTCGTAACCCGGTTCGTAAGTGAACCCTTCAATATTGCTGTAGAAATTACCCCAGTTTTCAGAAGCATTTTCTTTTACCTGTAAACACTTCATACGGCCTGCTCCTGCAGAACAATCTACAGTTTGTGCTCCTACGATAAGTGTTTTTTCACCCGCTGCAGGAACGTCTTTTTTCGTTTTAGAAACCTGCTTTACCAATGTATATTTTATGGAAGAAGCGTCAGCCGGTGGGTTAGCAATTTTTTCTGTTTTTACCTTTAAAACATATTCATACCCTGGTTCATAAGTAAATCCTTCGATGTTTGTGTAAAAATTAGTCCAATTTTCAGAAGCTTTTTCTTTTACCTGCAAACATTTCATAGGAGCTACTCCCGTACAGTCTGCTGTTTGTGGTCCCACGATGAAAGTTTTTTCATCTCCAGCGGATACCCCAGCTGTTGTTGTACATTGTGTCATTGCAAATAATGCGAATGCGGGTGCTACCCCCTTTAGAATTGTTGCTATATTTTTCATAAACTTGATTTTAGCGCATACCTGGCAATTACCATGCCGAAATTTTCTTGAATTAGCGGATTTCCGGTATTGTTTTTTCATTTTTTAATCATTTAATTTGAGGGCTTCAATAAACGAAATCAGAGAAATGTATATCTTAAATAGTGCAGGATGAGAAGGAGAAATATTGGAGGTCAGGGAATTATAGACAGGATCAAAGACTCTGAATAGAATTCTATTATATGATGGGAATTGAAGAAATATAGAGTTTATATTTTGCTAGAAAAGAGAAAGAATTTTAATTGATGAAAAAATTAATGGTATTAATCTCTGGTGTTTTTGTAACCAGTAGTATGTTCGCTCAAAAAGTAGATAATGCATTACAGGGATATTTTGAGGAGCAGGGAAATGAGACTTTCTATAAAAGTTTCAATTTTGATGGAAATGGTAAAATAGCGGATGGCTTTAAAAGCAGTTACTATTTTACCAGAAATGATAGTTTGATTGTGATTCCGGATAAGGATGTATTTATTTTTAAGATTAAAAAAGATAAATTAATAGGTATTTCAGACTGGGTTAAAAACGGAGTTTGGGTTCGTAAAAAAGACAGTACTGAAGTTAATAACCGGTTAAATCCTGAAGAGGCCCAGAAAAGAGCAGGTTTATTGGCAGGGTATTATGATAAGACTAAGAATATGTCAGGATTAGATGCTCTGTTTTCAAATACTAACGATTATACCAAAATTAGTGACGACTTTTGTAATCAAGGGCTGGCTAAAGCTTGCCTCAATGCATTTGGGCTAAAGATGATGGAATATACCCCTGGATTTTTTGGTGATCTTGAAAGAATTAAAGATAAAAAGCTGAAGCCTCATCCGGAACTGATAGAACTTTCCAAAAAGATAATAAACCTTGGTGATCCAGAAGGATATAATGTTCTGGGAGCTTATTATCATCTGCTGGGACTACGCGAAAAGGCTTTTGAAACCTGGAAAGAAGGGGAGAAGCATGGTGATCCTGCCTCTATGATGTCAATGGGACTTATTGAGGTGGGTGAAGAGATGGATAAGGCTCCTAAAAGTCCTAATATTAAAAAGAAAAAGAAAAAATAATGAAGAAGCTGTTATTTTGTTCTGCTTTGAGCTTCACTTCTTGGGTGAGCGCGCAGACCCTAAAAAAGAAGATGTTATAGGATTTTGGAAACTAAAAGAATCAGGGTTTTATGAAGGGAAAAAGAAGGTTGTTAAAGACTTTGACAACTGCCGGCTGATGCGTAACTATGCGATAAGAGAGGATGGTTTTGCCGTATATAATTATATAGAGGGGAAAGTAGGGAATTGCACACCATCAGAGCCAAGGCTTTCTTTCTGGAAGGTCATAGACAATAGAATCCAGTTTTATGTAGATGATAAAAACATTCTTGAAGAGGTGGTAGTAACCTTCAATAAAGATAAAACGATCACTTTTTCAAGTTATATTCCGGAACCGGTTAAAGATAAAGATGCAGCCTTAGAAAAAGTATTGAATACAATTCATTATGATATTCTGGAAAAACAGTATTAAGCATAAATATATAATGGTAATCCTATGAATTTTGTTACAGTCATCTATCTCATCAATTTATTGTTGTATGCTATTTATTTCTTTGCAAAGGGGAGTAGTGAAGAAGTTATTACCATTGTAGATTATTCGATTTCTGCAATTATGTCGCTTTTTTTAATTCTTGCCGGATACTTTAACGCAAAGCAAAAAATGACGTATAGATCTGTCCTGTGGATGTTTTTTGTAAACATTGTATTCTTTGCAATGTCCGGGTTGTTTGACCAATTTGGAAATAATTTTAATCTTCTTTCCACAAGTGGGAGTGACAGCTTTATTTTTACCCTGGCTTTAATAGTCTATAATGGCTATTTATTCCCTTTGATTGTAGAGCTGGAAAGAACAGGTTTTTCCCTTGTATTGCCTCTCATATTATCTTTTATCCTACCATCTTTAGGTTATTGGATAGGGAAAATGACTGCACCGAAAAATTCAACTTCATCTGGCTAAATTTAATCTGAGTTCAGGCGTTTTGATTTAAGAGGTCCAACAATTTGTATGGTCTATTGTCATTCCAACGAAGGTGAGATTCTTCATTTCACTCCGTTACATCCAGAATGACATCCCATCTTTAAAGGGAAGTTGTAATGTTAATATTCCTACCATTTTAATTCCTCCTAATGGTTTAAAAAACATGATGTTGAGAGCAAAAATAGAATGGTGTGGCGTTACGGACTCTGTACTTGATTATTAGTGCCTGTAAACTTTTGTTTTCCAATTAGTAATTCAAAGAAAAGTCTGAAATCCGAGATCAGTGACCACAACGGATACTTGAAGGTGGCGGGCTTATTCTTTTCAATCACAGCATGGCTAAACCAGGCAAACCCATAACCAAAAATAGGAATGTACCATAAAAACCTTTCCTTTCCTGAACTGATGACATATCCTATTACAAAAAATACAAGTAATGTACCGATAAAATGGAATATTCGGGTTCCTGTTTTACTGTGTTCCGTGAGATAAAACTGATAAAACTCTCTATAGGTTTTGATTCTTTCAGACATAGCGGCATTAGTTTATTGTTTCTGTTGAATGTGTAGCAATAATTCTGCCGATTTTAAATAAGGATGAAAAAGAAAAAAGGCAAAATAGCTTATCCCGCCATTTTGCCTTTTTTAATGCTTTTATATATTGTTTTAGCTATTCTTTAACTCTTTTCCGAGCTTACTGTTTTTATACCCGTAGAAGAAGTAAATAAACATTCCGATCAGGAACCACATCCCAAACCAGAACCAGTTCTCATGGCTCATTCCGGTAAGAAGATATAAACAAGAACTTAATCCTACTAATGGAATAAGAGAAAGATTCTTGATAAAAGCAACCCCACATAAGATGAGATTGATCAGGATAAAGAAGAAGATAGAAGCTCTGAACTCTCCCTCTTTAGGGTCACTCCAATTCATCAGTGTTTGGAAAAACTCAGGCTGCCAGTAATAGAAAACGATCAGTCCTCCAATGAAAACAACAGGGAAAATAATCTTACCATTGATATAAGGAAGGTGGAATCTGCCTTTTATTTTTTCCTTGGCAGGAAGTGTCAGGACTCCGGCACAAACCAAAACAAATGCGAAAATTGTTCCGATACTCGTAAAGTCAAGAATGAATGTTTTATCTGTAAATAAGATAGGAATCCCTACTACAATTCCGGTAACAATGGTTGCAAAAGACGGAGTTTTATATTTTGGATGAATCTTAAGGAATTTCTGAGGCATTAGTCCGTCACGACTCATCGCATACCAGATTCTTGGCTGCCCCATTTGGAAAACCAATAACACCGTGGTAATGGCAACAATGGCAACAAAAGAAACCACCAGTTCCATCCATGCTACATTGGCATTTGTTTTTTCAAAAATGAAGGAAAGCGGGTCTCCCACACCATCAAATTTTCTGTAATCTACCATTCCCGTTAATACCAGCGTAAGAGCAATATAGATCACAGTACATAATACAAGTGAGATAATCATCCCTTTTGGTAAAGTCTTTTGAGGGTCTTTTGTTTCTTCGGAAAGAACACTTAAGGCATCAAAACCTATATAAGCAAAGAAAACCCCTGAGACAGCGCTCATCACTCCTGTAAATCCATTAGGCATAAAGGAAGGAGAGCCTGTTGTGGGACTTATTGGTGTCCAGTTATCGGTGTTGATATAAGCGAAACCTACCAGGATTACCAATAGAATTACGCCTAATTTTAAAATTACTAAAGAGTTATTGAAGTTTTTACTTTCTTTTACGCCTACATAACACAGCCATGTAATTAATCCGTTAATGACCAAAGCAGGAACATCCACGATGAACTTAAGGCTTCCAATCAATGGGGCTGTATTCCATGCATTGATTAATTCTTTATTTTCTGAACCGTTCCGGATAGCTTTGCTGGCTTCCGTATAACTACACGTAAGATAATCGGGAATATGCATTCCGAGACGCCCTAAAAAGCTGGTGAAATAATCAGACCATGAAAAGGCAACATAAATATTTCCGAAAGAATATTCCATAATTAATGCCCAGCCGATGATCCAGGCAATTAATTCCCCGAAACTGGCATAAGCATAGGTGTATGCAGACCCTGCGGTAGGAATTCTGCTGGCAAACTCAGCATAGCATAAAGCAGTAAAACCGCAGGCAAAGCCACAAATCAAATATAGAAGGATGACACCGGGACCACCTCTGAAAACGGCTTCTCCCAAACTGCTGAAACTTCCAGCTCCTATAATCGCCGCAATACCAAAAAATACAATGTCCCAAACGCCTAAGACTCTTAAAAGTCCTGTTGAAGTATCTGTATCTGAATAGATTTTTCTTCTAAAAAGTTGACTCATTCAATAACTATATTTGATTTGAAAAAAAGCAAATGTAATGATTTTTTATTTTGATGTTAACAGTCATTAACAACATTTGGATAAAATAGCATAATCAGAAACATTTAGTCTTTATAAACAGGTATTTCCACATAGCTGTCATTATACCATTTTATTTCCATCGGTTCTCCCGAATCTTTTATCGTTTCATTACTTACATCTTTCCCGGTTCCGTAGTTGAGTTGCCAGTTAGGCGTTTTGTTAATACCTATCACCAAAAGCAATTTACTTCCCTTCTCTATCTTTTTACTCATAATATAAGCATTTTTCACAGGAACCTGTTCAATTGTGTTTGGGGTAAGAAGCTGGCGTAATTCATGATCTTTAGCATAGCTGGCTCTTGCAATATGGGAAGATAACCAGAAAAGTTGTCCATCAGGTTTGATCTGATAGAGATAAGTATTGGTATCAAGGTCTTTTTTATTGACAGAAATATTAAAAATCCCTGACATATCTCCACTGATGATAAGATCCTTATCCAGTACTTCACTTTCAAAATAAATGGAATTGGTGGTTTTAATACTGTCTTTTTTGCTTACAGCGTAATAAGTGTCTTTATCATTTCTGTTTTTGAAATCAACCTTGAGTGGGGTAAAGCTTTGTTGATTGGGTTTATTAAAAACCGAAGCATTGTTTTTACTATTCTGAAGATAAAATTTAAGACTGGAAGTATGTATTTTATCCAAACTTGGAACATGTTTCCATGTATTGGTATTCATGACCTGGAAATTAACTTTATCTTTTAAAAGGTCCGGTTTTTTTCCATTTTTAAGAATATAATCAAACCATGAAAAAGCAAGATCATCAATACTGATTCTGGCTGCCGGATCTATAGGGCTTCCTTCGACATAAGTGAATCCAAAGCTTTGTGCTCCACCATGATTATAAGGGCCCATCACCAGATAATGATCTGCATTTCTGTTATATTTCATATGCTCTTTGTAATAATATAATGCACCAATCTGGTCATCATCATAATATCCGGTAGTTGTGAGAATAGGAATGTTGATGTTCGCAAATTCCTCTTTATAAGGAACCATTTTTTGCCAGTATTGATCATAACCCGGGTGATCCAGCCATCTTTGGAATATTTTACTGGGCTTACCACTTATAGTGTCCAGCGCTCTGAATGATTTACCACTTTTATACCATGCCGTATTGATAGAATCCCATTTTGCAGCATTACTGAAATCTGCCTCATCAGTATATTTATTGTTGGTTACGTATTGGATCCATTGCAGCATGTAATTCATAAATACATTATTCTGGGCAGGGTAATCAATCCCGATTCCTACAGAAACTTGTGGAACAATAGTTTTTAAGGCAGGATGTAGTTTTTTCACAGCGGCCCATTGGCTGAATCCTACATAACTTCCTCCGATCATTCCTACTTTACCATTGCTCCAAGGTTGTTTACTTACCCAGTCAATGACTTCATAAAGATCCTGTGACTCATGCTCAAAAGGGTTGTTCTCATCAGTACTGTTTCTTTTGCCTCTGGTATTGACTACAGCTCCTACATAGTTGTAAACCGCAGCTCTTTTTCCAAAAAAATGATCAATTTCACCAGCGTAAATATTACTGGTGAGAATAACCGGAAGAGGGGATTTGTTCTCCTTTTTTCTGATAATGGTAATGGTCAGTGTATTTCCATTCCGGGTTTTAAGCTCTTTTGTTTCTGTAATAAATTTTTCCTTGTCCTTTACCATCAATAGCTGCATCACCTGAGGATGGATGCTGGAATAAGTCTTATAATTTAAATAAGCTTTGCATAATGCCAACGCCGAAGCATAATCTATACTGTCTTTTCCTTTTTGTTTATCCAGTGCTTTTTTCAATAGTTTTCTGAAATTATTGACATCACCATTCACAGCAAGCCCAACCCTGGGAAGCAAATGTTCATCCAGACTTTCGTATTTTTTATTAAATGCTGTCTGAAGTGCTTTAGGAAATGAAGTTTTCGTTTCCGCTTCCATTAATTTTGCCATACTGTAGACTTCGTATCCCATAGATTTATATCCGGCCATGTTATGGTCAGCAAACTGTTTACGATGTTCAGCCAGGGTTATAATGGATTTTTTGTAGTCTTTAGCCACCATCTGCAGGCGGAAAAGAGCATCTGAAAAATCTACATCGTTTTTAGGTTTGTACTTCACAGTCTGAAGGTTAGAGATCACCTTAGTCGCTAATTCTGGCATCTGTTTTTCCAAAATAAGGTAATCTGTGACTGCTGTTTTGGGGAAATAAAATTTTTGAGCCTGCATTAGGTTGACAAAAATTAATGCTAAAAGTATCTTAAATTTCATGTTACAGTGTATTTATGGTATGTTTTTAGCTGCTGTTGAAAAAGTATCAGATCAAAATGTATTTTGTTAACTGTTTACTAAAATTGTTTACATTTTTACCAGACTAAAGTAAGAATTTTTATCATGTGATAGTGAAATGTTTTTTACTGTTATGAATTCACTGCTTTACATTATTAAATCTGCTAAAACTTGCTTAAACAATAAGTTTTTAATATTTTCGTTAACTTATTTAGACTAATTTTCTTATATCAAGAAGAATGAAATCAAAAAAAATACTTTTAGCGGCTGCGGTCATTTATTTCGGAATCTCCGATGCTCAACAGTCCCAATATTTTACCCAGAAAGAAAATTATAGATTCAATCTAGCTGAGAATCTTTATCAAACCAAAATATACAACGCCTCCCAATACGAATATGCAAGACAATATTTCTACAATCAGAATTTGTCCCGTTCGAAAAAGGAGGCGGCGCAGTTTTTTGATAATGTGATTGGTGTGATTCTTCAGAAAAATCATGCTGAAGAAGGATTGACTGCTTTCATGAAAGAATATCCTAATTCTGCTTATTTTGCCCAGGCTAATCTTCCTTTAGCGGATTATTATCTGGCTAAAAAAGATTTTGACAAAGCATTGGAAACTTTGAAAAAGGTTAACCAATACCAGCTTTCAAAAGAAGAGAATACCCAGTATATTCTGAAATTGGGGTATGCCAAGTTTATGATGGGAGATTCTAAAGGCGCTACTGATGCTTTAGAGGAAGCTTATAAAACTGCCGATCAGTCTCAGAAAGGGGAGATCGCTTATATGCTTGGACACCTGTACTACAGCAACAGGCAAAATGATAAAGCTTTCCAGTATTTTGATTCTATAAAAGATCAGGATAAGTTCTCGAAACTGGTACGTCCGTATTATGTACAGATGTATTATAATGATAAGAACTATGATAAAGCTATTTCTGAAGGGAATGCTCTATTGAATGAAAATATTTCAGAGTCATACAAAGCAGAAGTGCATAAGATCATCGGAGAGAGTTATTTCATGAAGAATGATTATAATGCTGCCTATCCACATTTGAAAGATTATCTGAATGTACAGCAGAACCCATCGGAAAATGACCTTTATGAAATGGGATTTGTTGCGGCTCAGCTGAAAAAGTATGACGAAGCAGTTTCTTATTATAACCAGCTTGTTAACAGTAATTCAGCATTGGCGCAAAATGCCTATTATCAATTAGGGAATGCTTACTTAGCTGTTGATAAAAAACAAGAGGCTCTTTCTGCATTCCGTTCTTCTTACCAGATGGATTATGATGCAAAGGTGAAAAAGTTAGCCCACGAACAGTATGCTAAATTAGGATATGATATCGGAAACCCTTTTGAAAATCCGTCTACCGTTCTTCAAAGTTATATCAACGAAAACCAAAACGCTTCCAATGCCTCAGAAATGAGATCACTATTGGTGAAATCATACCTGTATTCCGGGAATTATAAGGAAACGTTGAGTGCTATTGACCGATTGCAAAGTTCTTCCCCTGAGATCAACAAAGTAGATCAGGAGGTTTCTTATTTATTAGGAACAGAAGAATTCAATAAAGGGAATTATGATGAAGCAGAAAAGTATTTCTTAAGAAGCTTAGGCTTTAATATCAATAAAGAATTTAACAGCAGAGCTTTATATTGGCTGGCACAGGTATATTATCAGAAAGGAAATTATCCGTCTGCCATTGTTCGTTACGAAAAGCTTATAAATGAAAACTTCCCGGAAAAGCAGCAGCTGCCTTATGATCTGGGATATGCTTATTTTAAAGCGAAAAAATTCGATCAGGCTGCCACTTACTTCAAACAGTATCTGGCGAATCCTAAACCTGAATTTAAAAATGATGCAGAACTTCGTCTGGCAGATATTCACTATGCGAATAACGACCTGAATGAAGCGATTGCTATCTATGATAAAAATGCAGACGCTACAGATTATACTGTATATCAGAAAGCCATGGCTTTAGGATTTAAAGGGGATACCCAAGCGAAGATCAATAATCTGAAAAACTTATTATCAAAATATCCGGATTCCGAGTATTATGATGATGCTCAATATGAAATAGGAACGGCTTATGCAGCGCAGGATGATTTTGCGAATTCCAATGATTACTTTGGAAAGGTTATTAAAACATCTTCAGACAAAGATCTGATCGCCAATGCATCTATTTACAGAGCACAAAATTATATCGATCAGAACCAAAATGATAAAGCACTTTCTGAACTGAAATCGTTGGGAGAACAGTATAAAAATACTGCATATGCTCAAAAGATTGCTCAGGCAGCAAAACCTATATTCACGAAAAATGGCGATGTTTCAGGGTATGAAAACTTTGCCAGAAATATAGGGGTCAATGTTGATGCTTCTGAAATTGATGAGATCAACTTATCTACTGGAAAACAATATTTCGCTAAGAAAGATTATAAAAATGCTATTTCTTATTATGAGAAATATCTGACGCAGAATCCAACTGGAGAAGGTCTTTATCAGGCTAAATATGAATTGGGAGAAAGCTATTATCAAACCAATAATTCTACAAAAGCTTTACTTGTTTTACAGGAGGTGGCTGGAGTTCAGAATGATTATCAGGATGATGCTCAAACCCGTTTAGCCCAGATTTTCATTGCACAGGGTAATACAACAGAAGCTAAGAAATATCTGGAAGGCATTAAAAATTCTTCCAACATCAGCATTAAAAACTATGCGAATGTTGAGTTGATGAAGTTGTATGCGGATGAAAAGAACTTCTCTGAAGCAGAAAAACTGGCCAATGCCGTTATTGCAAATTCTAAAAACTCTGCAGCTGTTATAGAAACGGCAAAAGTAATTAAGGCTAGAAGTTTGATGAATTCAGGAAAAGATAAAGATGCTCAAACAGCTTATACTTCTCTTGAAAAATCGTCCAATACTTCGGTAGCAGCAGAGGCGCTGTATGCAAAAGCTTATTATCAGAATAAAGGAAAAGCGTTCAAATCTTCTAATGAAACCATCTTTAAGCTTGCAAATAATTATGCATCAGAAGAATATTGGGGTGCAAAAGCATTGGTAATGATGGCTAAAAACTATATTGGCTTAAAAGATAACTACCAGGCAAGTTATACATGTGACCAGATTATTTCTAATTATAAGAGCTTCCCGGACATCGTAGCAGAAGCTAAAGAAGTTAAAAAGCAGATTAAAAAGTAAAAATGCAGTATCCTGTTCATGTAAACAGTCATAATGCATTTTACATGGATACATAAATACAAGAAGTAGTAATGAACAGAAAAATTCAATTATTATCCATCATATTTTTAGGGGTTTCGCAGTTTGCGTTTTCCCAGATCAAGGAAGAAAAACTGGTTCTTAATAAAAAGAGAGAACCGGAAGTGAAGAAGATTGAGAAAAAGAAGACTTCCGTAGAAACCATTAAAAACTATCCGCCGGAAGAGAAATCCCAGACCCCTGTAAGATATACCATTACAGATGTTCCTGCGGTTTCTGACTTCAAAACTTCAACAATCCAGGGAGAAGATGTGGCTCCGAAATTTGACGGAACAGCTCAGAATAACTATGTCCAGTTCGGAATGGGAAATTATGGGAAGATTCTGTTGGATGGGAATGTTTCCAAAACCCTTGAAAATAAGTTTGAAGTAGGAGCAGATGTGCATTTGCTTTCTACCAGTGGTCTTAAAAATGATTACGATTGGAAATCAAAGCAGACTTCAGCTACGATTGGGGCTTTCTTGAACTCTTATGGAGATAAAGGGAAATTCAATATTAATGCTGAATATGGTTTGAATAACTATAACTATTACGGGATCTATGCACTGACTCCAAATGCTGATGTTGATCTGAAGCAAAAAGTGAATCAGTTCAAAGTGAATGGATACTATGATTTCTATTCTAATGAAATTTTGAATGATGTAAGAGTAAAATCATCATTCCTGAAAGATCATTTTGATACTCAGGAAAATCAGGTTTCTATTTTGGCTAACTTCTCTAAGCATGCTGTTGAATTAGGAAAATCAGGAATCAATCTGAATGCAGATTTAGGCGTAGGTTTAGAAGCTGTAAAAACAGATTTTGCCATCGTTGATAAAAACTCTTCTAATTTCTTTAATACGAGTTTAACGCCAAAAGTAACCTTTAGAAAAGGAGAATCCTATTTGATGTTAGGATCAGGATTTTCTTTCCTGAATGCTAAGAATTCAAACAGATTGATGGACCAGGTGAAGAATAATAAAACCTATTGGTTCCCACAAGCAGAATTCCAGGTGGCTGCTGCTAAAGAATTTAAATTCTACGGAGGGGTAGACGGTGGTCTTAAGCTTAATACATACGGAGATCTTCTTCAGGAGAATCCTTACGTGCTTTCTGACCAGTACTTAAAGCCTACAGAAACGAAATATCACTTTTATGTAGGATTAAGAGGAGATATCGATGAAACATTGAAATATGATGTTTCTGCCGGGTTCGGAAAAATGAAAGACATCATGTTCTTTAAAGCAAACAGCCTTTTCGACAACAATTATACCCTGAACCGTTCTGCTTATGATTTTGCCAACACATTCTCTGCGATCTACGATGATGGAAATGTAAGCGATATTAAAGGGAGTGTACAGTATTTCCCATTAGAAAACTTAATGATTGACGGGGAAGTAAGGTTTACAAAATATAACTTGAAGAACTACGATAATATCTACAACGTTCCATTATTGAACGCAAGTATTGGTGCTAAATATACAATGCTGGACAAGAAATTATTACTAGGTTTCAAAGGTATTTTTGCGAGCGACAGAACAACGAACTCTTTTTCAATTGAAGGAATTGCAAACGCCCAAGCTCCTAATGGGATGATTTACCGTTCATTAGAAAATACGAACGATAAAGTTGGTGGTTATGCGGATTTAAATCTCTCTGCAGAGTATAAAATTCACAAAAATTTCAGTATTTTCGCACTCGGAAATAACCTTCTAAGCTCAAAATACCAGACCTACAAGGCGTATAAAGTCTTAGGTCCACAAATTCTGGGTGGTGTGAAGATTACTTTCTAAATCCAAAGAAATGAATGATAAGTAATTTTGAAATTATACATTACTTATCATTTATTCCTAAAGAATACGGCTGCATAGTTTAATGGATAGAACTTCGGATTTCGGCTCCGACAGTGAGGGTTCGAATCCTTCTGCGGTCACAAAGCTCCTTTTTTAGGGGCTTTTTTTATTTATCTGAATTTAATGGAAAGATACCATAAGTAACACATGGAATACTTTGATTAAGTTCTAAAAAAACCTTGGTTGATTCAGTTTCAATCAGGGCTTTATTTACACTGCAGCATATCTTAATTGAATCATAATCAAACCCATATAGCCATTCCAAACGAGGAAAAAAATAAATAAAAACACGTCATGATTTGTCGTTTCTACTAAATATATTTGCTAAACAATTACGGTTTCCCACATTATAGGGAAATAAAAAATCCTTAAATTGTAACCCAAACACTAAATGCAGTGCAAAAAAAATATTTTAGTTCCATTCTTTTGCCTTTAAGTATATTAGGATTCTCTCAGATTCCTAATTTCCCGAATAAAGAACAGCTACATCCTTCAGCTGTTCAGAATTATTCTACCAATAATTTTACTCATCCCCAAAAGAATCAAAATATTCCAGCTTTACCCTCATCATTTTCTAGTTCAAATACTTCCAGAATACAGCAACAAAATATGACGATGGTTCAAAATGATTTTAAAAGAATTGAAGCAGAAGAAAAGGAAAAAAGACAACATAAATATTATTCTGACGAAATTCAGAAGCAGGAATCAAAAATATATTTATTTAACTCATTGGCCGATAAAAAAGGAACAAAAGCATATTATACAGCATTTAGTAATCTTTCAAAATTCAATCCTGAAGATTATTCAGTAACTGATGCGGTTTTTATTGTTGAAAATGCTTACTACAATGATGATAAAAATTTCCAAAGCACATTTCAAAATAGCATTCAGAAAGCTGTAAAAATTATTCAGAATCAAATCATTAGTGAAAAGATTGATGAGACTGATAACAGCTCAAAGAATTTAGCTATATTCTAATATTTTGCTGAAAATACTAAGCAAAACGGAAAAATAGTCCATAAAGCAATGAAGTATGATTTTGAAGATTATATGGGTGTAAAGGATTATTCCAAAATGTTTGTTTCTAAGCTCATGAAATCTAATACTGGGCAATGTCATTCAATGCCATTGTTGTATCTGATTTTAGCAGAACAAATCGGGGCGGAAGCCTTTTTAGTAATGTCTCCGAATCACTCTTATATTCGATACATGGATGATTCGAGAGAAATGATAAGTTTAGAGCTTACTAACGGAATGTTTTCAGCAAATTCCTTTGTCCTTAATTCTGGTTACATCAAATCTGAGGCATTACAGAATAAACTGTATATGCAGAATTTAAGTAAGAAAGAAGTCTTATCGCAAACATTTGTTGATTTAGCGAGCGGTTATATTCACAAATTCGGATATGATGAATTTGTAGGACAGGTTTAAATAAAGCATTAGAACTTAATCCTAACAATATCAATGCTACTTTATGGAAAAGTAATATTGATCAAATCCGTTTTCAGGAAGCCTGTAAAAGGATAGGAATTAATTATGAAGACAAGCAAGAATTAGAAAACATCCGAAATTATCCAAATTTAGTAGGCCAGCTTCAAGAAATTAATAATGAATTCGATAAAATTGACCAGTCAGGATTTAGTATAATGCCACCAGAAGATTATGAACAATGGTTAAGTTCATTAAATACTGCTGAAAACAAGCAAAAGAGTGAAGAAATTGCGGAGCGTATGAGGCTTCTGAATGCACAAAAGCAGAAAGAAACCCTGCAACAACAAAAATTAAAACCAATACCTCCTAAAAAGGAAACGCCTAAAGTTTATACCATTCCTAAAGCATGGTTGTAAGAAAAATTTTAAATTTAGAAAAGCATAATTGTTATATGAAAAGAATTGTATTTTTTAGTTTTTTGATCTTAGCAAGCTTGGCACAAGCACAGGTCAAGAAAAATAAGCCAAAGACACCAGAGAAAGAATGGATAAACCCTGTTATATTAACAAAGGAAGAGAGAAGCCGTCCATATATGAGTGAGGTTCTGAAAACAAGAGACCCTCTTACCTCTGAAGAAGCTGAAAGAAGACGTAAAAATATTGAAGCAGGAAATCCATTTAAGAAATATGGTTACTATCCTAAAGTTGCTACATTGAGCAAAGGAAAATATCTAGAATTTCATGATAAAGACAGTATTGTTGTTATAGGTTCAGTAAAGTTTAACACAAAAACACAAAATGTTGTTGAAATAATGGATATTGACTTAACAAATCCTGATGCACAACCTATTGGCGATACCCATGGTAGGTGGATTTCTCCTGACCCTTTAAGTGAAGAGTTTAGGAGGTGGTCTCCCTATAATTATGCTATGAATAATCCTTTAAGGTTTATAGATCCAGATGGGATGGCTCCAGAAGATATTATAACTACTATTTTAAAATCTACAGTTACAAAAGGAGCAGACGGTAAATCACAATTAATACAAAGAGATGTTAATGTCAAAATGACTTTGACAGTTGTTAATTTATCAGGGGCTGATTTATCTAAAACAATGTTTAGTAAAAACTCAGGTTCCGTCAGTATTAATGAATTTGAAGGGATGGGAATAAGCTCTTTTAACAATAATTCTACGGTTACAATGGATAACATAAAAAATTTTGATGTACAGTATAAAGTGGTTACAAGTATGGATGATATAGGAAAAAATGACCATGTACTATTTGTAGCAAATGAAGTGAAGAATAGCGATGGTGATGCATTAGGTAGAGGACAAAACCCAGGAAGAGTATCAGCTGTCGAAGCAGGAACAATTAAAAAAGGCACTTTCAATGAAGTTGTAAAACATGAATTTGGGCATAATATGGGAATGAAACATTCCTCAAATGATAAAGGGCTTATGAAAGCAGAGGGTACAGGACAAACTTCTATAACTTCACAACAAAGAGGGGAAATAGTATCGGGGGCAATTGGTGCACAAAAACAAGTAAAAACTTATTCTGGAGGATATTCTACCTCTTCAAGAAGTGAAGCTCAAAAATTTAAAAAAGATAACGTAACAAGATGAGAAAATTTTTAATAATCATTCTAAATTCTTTTCTATTAAGTTGTAATACTAAAAAAGACGAATTTAGAACGGAGACTGTAGGAAAAGTTTCTTTTGAAGTTCCAACAAATTGGAAGAAAAAAGATATTAAAGGCATTGATTCTAAAGGCATTGATTCTAAAATCACAACCTTAATAACATCTGCTTCAGACACAATATACATTGAATATGGTGCTTATAATAATCCATTTAATGAATCAAAAATTATTGTTGATGACAGTTTGATATATAAGACTTTAAAAGAAAATTCTGTTGGGGAAAATGTTGAATTTTCTACTAACAAGGAGCTTGACAATAGTCAGGGTATTTTTTTAGATAATTACTATTATTATGATACAATCAATAATCATCTAGCAAAGGTAATGATACCTAAAAAAACTGAAAAAGGACAAATGGGTATATATATCGCTAATGTTGATGAAAAGAAAAATAATTTTTCTATTTATACACTTCATCCATTAAGAGGAACAGATAGTTTAAATTTTTTTAGGTTGAAGAAATCAATTCAAATAAAACCACAGTAATTGAAAAAGATATACTTTATATTATCATTAAGCATTTCCTTTATGTTTAATGCACAGGAAAACCATTTTTACTCAGATGCTTTCCAAACACTAGATAATATGCTAAATGATAAACAACCATATACTTTTAAAACAGCAGTTTTCTCTGTTGAAAACGCTTATAGTCAAGGAAAATTAGATACTGTACAACTCAATAGAAAAATTAAATTTTTAGCCAGTTTTTGTAGGCAACTTACAGCCAATAGAAAACTAAAATATACGGAAAAAGACGAATCTACAGTAAGTAAATATGCCGCAATTTACACAATAATGTGTCAAGAAACTCCTGTAATTATAGGTGATAAAACAGTAGAATATAAACCGCTTACTTATGATTTTGAGGATGTATTTGGGCATAAAGAATTATCTAATCTGTTTGTGTCAAAATTGTTAGATACACAGAAAGGTAACTGTAATTCCATGCCTTATTTATACAAAATTATTGCTGAAGAATTAGGAGTTGATGCGAATTTAGCACTTGCTCCAAATCACATTTACATTAAGCATAACATTAAATCAATAGGCTGGTTCAATACAGAGTTAACCAGCGGTATTTTTCCACAGGATTCTTGGTTAATGGCTTCGGGGTATATTCATTTAGATGCTATCCAGAATGGTGTCTTTATGAAGGCATTGAACAATAAAGAAAGTCTTGCATTACTATTGGTTGATCTAGCAAATGCTTATGAAAGAAGTTATCCAGAAAATGATGGAAGTTTTTCTTTGAAATGTGCGGAAAGAGCAATACAGATACACCCTTATTTAGCAAATGCTTTGATATTACAGGCTGAAATTCATAAAAAACAATTTCAAAGAGTAATGAAAGAACAGAACATTCAAGATATTCAGACTGTATTGCCCAATCCTAAAGCAAAGGAATTGTTCAGCCTAATGAATAAAGAATATGCTCATATTCACAAAATCGGTTATCGCAGTATGCCTGAGAATATGTACTTGGATTGGTTAGTGTCTTTGAAAACAGAGAGAGACAAGTATGAAGATAAAAGATTGCAGAAATAAACAGCATATTATTTAAGATTAGATATCGATATATATTTTAACACTGAATCATATCCCTCGCTAGCGCGAGCATCTTGCTCGTGTCTAGAATAAAACTTTTTTAAGAGATTTTAAAGTGTTTTAAAATCCAAACATTGTGACGGTAATTAAAGAAAATCCTCAATAAAATACAAGGGTAGTTACTGTGGATATTAAAAGCAGATAGGAGAATTTTAAATGTTGAAAGTATTAGAACAGAGTTTGATATTCATCAAAATTGGCTTGAGGCAGTTTCGTTATTGATCCATAGCATTGAAGTTTAGTAATGCTAGAAATTATTGTTATGATTAATGGTATTAGAAATAGATGTAATTTTATAAATTTGGTTAATTATCGCGAACTGGAAGCTCGTAACAACTGAGGAAAACAGTACAGAAAGAACAATAAATGAACCCCTAATCTAGTTTGATCTATTTTTTCCAAATTAATGAGCTATAAATAATGAAATCTGACGATCAAACCTATCACAATTATAGACTGCCTGTTCCAAAAGAATTTGAGACAGTATTTTCTCATTTCTATTTTGCAGAGAACAATTCAAAGGACCCGGTAACGAAAACCCTGTTGCCATCCTTTCAGACTATTATGGTCTTCAATTTCGGTACTAAAGCCCGGCTGATTTCCAGTGTACAAAACGAAATTGAAATAGATAAGTGTATCGTACTTGGTCCCATAAAGTCTGCCTTTGAATATACCCTTACTCCCGGAGCTCAAATTTTAGTTGCTAATTTTAAAGATGATGCTTTTTATCGCTTTTTTGGTAAAGCATTTCTTTCTGACCATCTACCAACACATCCTGATGAAGCGATGGAAGAAAATTGTTTTACCTGTTTGTGGCATCACTTAAATGGCATCACAGGCATTTCAGATAAAGTAGATTTTATTCTTGATTTTTGCAGACCCTATTTAAAATTGCAGGACTCTACTTCCGCTTTGCTGGCTAATTTTAAAGATGATACCTTAAATCCAATCCAATCTATTGCAGAAGAAACCGGACAGACGGAAAGGAATATACAGTTGATGCACAAAAAACATTTTGGGTATAGTGCTAAAGAAGTCAGCCGGTACAAACGTTTTATAAAAGCAATCGGGAAAATACAACAGGTTCTTTTGTCATCGAAAAATGTGGACTGGTTTGAAATTGTAGATGAATGCGGATATTATGACCAAAGCCAGCTTATCCACGACTTTAAGCATTTCATCAATCTTTCTCCTAAACATTTTGTTAGGTTCCAACAAGATATTTGCCAAGTTTCAGCTGAATAGCCTTTTCGTTTTCTTACAATTTTCCCTTTTGTTAGCATCCTACTTTTGTTTTGTTCAATTACTTAAAAGCAAAAAGAATGAAACATCTTATTATTTATGCCCATCCTAATGTGGCAAGTTTAAATCATCTATTTAAACAAACGGTTGAAGAAACGCTATTACAACAAAAACATGAGGTTGTAGTCAGGGATTTATACCAGCTTAATTTTGATCCGGTATTATCCCTTGAAGATATTAACGGGCAACGCAGAGGCATCGTTAACGAAGCAGTAAGAATTGAGCAGGAATACATAGCCTGGGCGGAAATTGTAACGTTTATTTATCCGATATGGTGGACGGGAATGCCGGGCATTATGAAAGGTTATATTGACCGGGTATTTAGCTATGGATTTGCCTATCGGTATGATAATGGTGTACAAAAAGGATTATTGACTGGCAAGGCAGCTTACATTATCAATTCGCATGGAAAATCAAAGGCGGAATATCAGCAAATAGGAATGGATAATGCCTTAAAACTAACCTCAGATAAAGGTATATATTCGTATTGCGGCTTCGACATCAAGCAGCATTTCTTCTTTGACCGTGCCGACCGTGCAACAGCAGAGATTATAGAAACATGGAAAGCTGCAATAATTGATGCCTATTCCCTGAGCAAGTCTAATATTTCATTATTTTCGTAGATAAAAGGGGATATCTTATTAGCTTAATTAAACATTCAAATGCTGCATTTTAATAAACAATCAGGTTCTACATTTGCTCCTTTACGGTCGCAAAACTCCTTTTTAGGGCTCTGTTTGTATCCTCAGAATGCCTGCATAATAATGTTCTTATATTTTTGAAGAATTAAAATCTTCGTAGTATTTTGTAGCTAATATTATTTAATTATATTTGGAAATAAGAACGATATGTTCTAAAAAACTAACAAACTAATAAATAACTATGAAAAATTTAAAGAAAATTACAAGAGACAGTATGAAATCAATCAAAGGGGCTGGTCCAACTTATTGCAGAGTAGGATATATCTACAGATGTGATTCTATTTATGAATGTAATCCGGATATGGATATTTGGGATTGTGTTTGCGGGTGTGTTCCTGTTACCAAGATAGTATAATTGACATCTTTTACAGTTTATCTGTTTAAATAATCAAGATTAAGCCTTCTCTTTGAGAGGGCTTTTTTGTTATATTTGCCGGAAAATTAATAACGATGCCCATTCTAAAGATTCCTTAGGCTTATTTTAGTTGAAAGATTCTGCCTCGGCATTTCCGCCATTGTCAATATGAAATTTAAAAATAACTATGAAATTAACGCTGAAAATATTGAAGTTTATTGGTAAACTTGTATTAGGAATTCTAATATTATTATTGTTTTCAGGGATATGTTACCGATTATTTAGTTCAAAACCAATTCCACCAGGTAAATTAGTTAATGTTAATGGAACCAACATTCATGTGAGAGTAGAAGGTGAGAAGAAATCGTTGCCTACCATTATTATTGAAGCTGGAGCACATAGCAATACAGATATGCTGCATTGGGTAGCAGAAGGTTTGAAAAACAAAACGAGAGTTATTCGGTATGATAGAGATGGAAAATGGTTTAGTGAATCGAGTAATAGTGATCGAATATCTCCTGAGTTCTATGCACATCAGCTTCACAAATTATTAGAGAAAATTGGCGAAAAACCACCTTACATTCTGGTTGGTCATTCTATGGGAGGGCCTTACAGCAGAATATTTAGGGATCTTTATCCAAATGAAGTCAAAGGAATCGTATTTATAGATTCAAGCCATCCTGAACAATGGAATCGCTTAGCACAAAAAGAATTGGTTCCTAAAGGGCAGGCAAAATTATTAAAAATAGGATCTATACTTGCAGATTTAGGTATTTTGGGTATTTATAACAAAACAATTGGTAAAACGCCGTATCAAGGGGATGGTCTACCCAAAGAATTGTATGGCCGTTCACAATCGCTAACTTATAATTCTGGTGGTGTTTATCGTATGTTTTTAAGAGAGAATGAACTTACTAATGATGTACTGAAGCGTGCTGGTAAAGCAAAGGATTTAGATTCATTACCTGTGTTGGTATTTACTGCTACAGAACAGTATAAAGAATCCCAAAAAGAAAAATACAGAAAATCAGGAATTGACCCTGAAAAACAAGTTCAATTATGGTTTGACATGCAAAAAGAACTAAAAGAACTCTCTTCTAATGGAAAACAAATGATTATGAACGCAAGTCATAGTACTATCATTACAAAAAAAGAAAATGCAGATGCAATAAATAAAGAGATTCTTTTGCTATCTGAAAATATTGAAAAAAAATAGCCACTTTCCCCAAAAGGATGTAAGTTGTTGAGGTACAGGATAAGAAAAGTCTGTTTGATAAATAAGCAATCAGTTAAAATCAAAAAGAATTTTATTTTTAAGAATACTTTAACATAATGTTTATTTTTTAGGCACGAACATTGTTTATTTATATACCAATTACTAAATATAATATTATGAATAATTCAGATTACAACAAGGCAGAAAATGCAGTCGATCAAACGGAAAACACTTTAAAAAATGCAGCTGACAATGCGAAATGGAAGATCAGTGATTTAGCGGATAAAGCCAAAGATTATATTAATGAAAAAAGGAATGATGATCAGGAGGCAACCCAGGAAGACTGGTTGGAGAGAGTGAAATCAAACTTTTCAGATGCATGGGAGGATATTAAAGATAAGGCTGATGAAGCCTGGGAAAGTACAAAAGATGCAGCTGAAGATGTAAAGGCAGAATGGAGAAAAAAAACCAATTAATGTTAGTTTAATAAATGACCGGAATAAAATTTCCGGTCATTTTTTTTTGTTAATTATAGTTTATTTGTAATCTATTTTCTTTGGCTTGAGTGTTGAATTCTCAAAAAAGAAATGGTAATAAACAGAGAGCAGGATTTCTACTTTTGCTTTGAGATCGTTATGTTTATTAAAAACTTTAATATAAAATTCTGCGGCCTTCAAGTTTTATCATTTCGCTATTTACCATCTTTTTTACAGTTCTGATCACGGTTTCAACCCTCAATCCGGTAAGATCAGCAATTTGCTGGCGGGTAAGTTCTATAGGAAAACAGTGCTGGCAGTCTCCATCATGATAGCTTTTAAGATACTCCAATAATCCTTTAAGCCTTTGAATAGGATCCGATGAAGCCATATTGCTAACCATTAAACTATTATAATATAGCCTTTGTGATAAACACATATTCATTTCAAGAGAAAGGTTAGGGTGAGTCTTAAGCATTTCTATGAAATTATTTTTAGGTGTCCTTATAATTTCTGTAGGCTGTAAACTTATGGCATTGGTAGGATAAAGCTTTTCGATAAATAGGAGGGGATCTCCAAAACTTTGATTTTTGCCTAAGATATTATGAATAAATTCTTTCCCATTTTCAGTAAATGTGTTCAGTTTTACTTTCCCGCTGATAATCTGAAAATAATATTGCGAATGTTCGCCTTCTTTAAAGATAAATTCTTTTGCCTTGTAAGTCATGTTTTCACCTCCGAATGAATAAAGCATTTTCTCATCGATATTCATACAACTTATTGTTTTTTTCATACTTATGATTTTTCTGGAAATTAGAAAAGATTTTTAAAATACGATAAATAATTTCAATCCTTATGCCATTCATGTTTTATTGAGAAAATGTGGTATGAAATCCTTATGTATAAACCTTTAAAGATTACTGTTTTTTCAAATATTGTGAGTATTTTTGAAGTTTAAATATCCGTAACTAATTATTGATTTTAACCTCTATGATTTTAATTGTTGATGACAACCAGAATAATCTTTACTCACTTCAAAAATTACTTGAATCTAAGGGGTTCCAGGTAGAAACAGCCGGTTCCGGTGAAGAAGCTCTTGGTAAGGCACTGAAAAATGATTATGCTTTAATTATTTTGGATGTTCAAATGCCTGATATGGACGGCTTTGAAGTTGCAGAAACACTTGCTGATTACAGCAAAACTAAAGATGTGCCCATTATATTTTTATCCGCTGTCAATACTGATAAAAAATTTATAACACAAGGCTATGCTTCCGGTGCAAAGGACTATGTAACCAAACCATTAGACCCCGAAATTCTTTTGCTTAAAGTAAAAACGTTCTATAACCTTCAGGAACAGAATATTGCTATGAAAAAAACACAGCAGAATCTGGAACTGGAAGTGAAAGGAAGACGGGAATCCCAAGTGACCATGAAATCCCAAATTGATCACTTCCATTTAATGCTGGAATCGCTTCCTCAGATTGCATTCACCCTTAATGAAGATGGGACGGTTGATTTTGTTAATGGTAAATGGTATCAGTATTCTGATGCTGAACCGAATTTCCCTGAAACACATCCCGATGATCATGATATCAAGGAAGAATTGGAACGATGCAGAAAAAAAGGAAAAGCACTGGAATTAGAGGTCAGAATTAAAAATATCGTTTCAGGTAATTACCGTTATCATTTACTGAGGATAACCCCGGTACATGATGAAAATCGTATTAAAAACTGGGTTGGAACATTTACTGATATTGACGATCAGAAAAAAGTAGAAAAGGAAAAAGATGAATTCTTAAGCATTGCAAGCCATGAATTAAAAACTCCTTTAACCAGTATTAAAGCATACGTTCAGTTATTGGAGAGAAAGCTTAAATTAGATAAAGACAGTCCCGAAGCAGGATTTGTTACAAAAGTTCAGGGCCAGATTGATAAGCTAAATACACTCATTACAGATCTTCTGGATGTTTCGAAAATTGAAAATGGAAAACTGAAAATTAACAGAAAACCGATAAACCTGGAAAGTGTAATCAGTAATGCGGTTGAAACCATACAACAGACTCATGATGACCGCAAAGTAGAGATTTTGCGCCACGGAATAAAACCGGATATTTTAATTCCTTTGGATGAAATCCGTATCGAGCAAGTGCTCATTAACTTCCTGACGAACGCTATCAAATATTCCCCTAATAATAATCAGGTAATCGTTACCACTTTTGTAGATGAAGAAGCGCAGGAAGTAAGAGTTAATGTTACCGATTTTGGGATCGGAATTCCTGATTTTAAACAGGATGCGGTATTCAAAAAATTCTATCGTGTAGAAGAATCTTCACTTCAATTCCAGGGAATGGGAATCGGATTGTTTATATGCTCTGAAATCATCAAACAACATCATGGAAACGTTGGAGTTTCCAGTATCGTAGATGAAGGCTCTACATTTTATTTTACCCTGCCATTAAATTAAACTTCATGCCGAAAAAAATTATACGAAATCTTCAATTTGGAATAGGTCTTTCACTTTTGATTTTAATCACCAGCTCAGTGGCTTCATACTGGAGTATCCAAAATCAAATGAATCACCGTGAGAGCCTTTCTAAAAGCAGACGTTCTGTGACAGCCGTTAAAGATATTCTGGTGGCCCTGCTGGATGCAGAAACAGGAAACAGAGGCTATCAGCTTACCGGAAGGGAAGATTTTCTGGAGCCTTACAAGCGCGGAGTACGGGAGTATTCAGAATCTTTAGTACATGCCGAGTCATTAGGAGTAGAGGATAAAAATCAACAGGAAAGGCTTGCACGATTAAAAATTGCAGTCAGTCAGGTGATGGATAATCTGAAAAATCTGGTAGAAAATAGGCGAAGAGGCATTATAATGACTCAGGAGCAGATCGTCATGGGTAAAGCTTACATGGATGAATGCCGTAAAATTGTAAAGGATTTTATACAGTATGAAGAAAGCCAGGTTGAAATCAAAAATAAAGATTTAACGCGCTCATCAGAAACAACGGTTATTTTTATCGTTTTTTCTGCAATAGCAGCAGTAGTGGTAACTGCATTTTTCTATTTTAAAATGCGGGCAGACCTTATCCGAAGAGATGAACTGGAAAAAATGCTACGTGATAAAGATCAGGAAATGACACGCCGCGTAAGTGCCATTCAAAAAATAGCGAATAGAGTAGCTAACGGTGATTACAGTGAGAAAGCAGTGGATAATTCGGAAGATGATCTGGGAGATCTTGTAGAATCACTCAATCATATGACGGAGTCGCTTAAAACATCTTTTGATAAAATTAATAAAAGTGACTGGCGTCAGAAGGGCCTTGCTTTGCTCAATGAATCCCTTGTCGGAAATAAATCGGTACAGGAAGTTTCCAATAAAGCTTTATATCAATTAATTGAGTATGGAAACTGCATCAATGGTTCATTGTACCTTTTTGATGAAGGCATTTTAAGGCTCAATAAAGCATTTGGTCTGGAAGCCAATATGAAAAGAACTTTTGAGCTGGGTGAAGGAATGGTAGGACAGGCCTTCATGAATGCTAAAACGCAGGTCTACAATAATCTTCATGAAGATGACTTTGTAGTAACCTTTGCCAGCAGTACCATTAAGATCTACGGTATAATTCTAATACCGGTTTTTGCAGATGGACATGCGATAGGAGTCATTGAGTTAGGATCTACTTCTAATTTTGATGAAGACAGAATCAACTATTTTGAAGAATGCTGCATCAATATAGGAATAGCCCTGAATGCCGCGAAAGGAAGAGAAAAAGAACAGCAGTTACTGGAAGAAACCCAGGCGCAGTCTGAAGAATTACAAGTGCAGCATTCTGAACTTGAAAACCTTAATACTGAATTGGAAGCACAGACCCAGAAACTTCAAGCCTCAGAAGAAGAGTTGAAGGTACAACAGGAAGAGCTGATGCAAGCCAACGCAGAACTGGAAGAGCGTTCAAGATTGCTGGAAGAAAAGAATCATTTAATAGCCGAGCGTAATAATGAAATTCAGAAAAAGGTAGAGGAGCTGGCACTCAGCACTAAATATAAGTCTGAATTTTTAGCCAATATGTCTCATGAATTGCGTACACCTCTTAATTCAATCCTTCTTTTATCGCGTTTAATGGCAGAAAATCCGGATGAAAACCTTAATGAAGATCAGGTGGAATCTGCTAAAGTTATTCAAAGTTCAGGAACCAGTTTATTAACATTAATAGATGAAATTCTTGATCTGGCAAAAATAGAATCCGGTAAAATGACCCTTGAATACCAGGAAGTAGTCGTTGAAGAAATTGTGAAAGATCTGAAAAGTCTTTTCAGTCCAGTATTTCAGGAGAAAGACCTTCCATTTCATATCCAGATAGATTCAAACGTACAGAAAGCTATTGAAAGTGATCGTCTTAGAATTGATCAGGTATTAAGAAACCTGTTGTCTAATGCTTTAAAGTTTACAACAAAAGGAAGCATTGATTTACATATCAAAAAGCATTCTGAAAAAGATAATTTTATTATATTTTCAGTAAAAGATACTGGTGTAGGAATAGCCGAGGAGAAACAAAAAATTATCTTTGAAGCTTTCCAGCAGGCTGATGGATCTACAAAAAGAAAATTTGGAGGTACCGGTCTGGGGCTTTCAATAAGCCGTGAAATTGCAAGACTTTTGGGAGGTGAGCTTGTTCTGAAAAGTGAACTGAATAAAGGAAGTGAATTCAGTTTCATTATTCCTGTACATCCGGTAATTGAAATTGTTCACTCTGAAACAGATCAGGATCTGGTAGAAATCATCCGTGAAGATGTTGAAGAAATTCAAAACATTCTTGATGAAGGGGAATTGGTTCTGTTGAACAACTTGGAAATTCCTGAAGATGTGGAGGATGACAGAGAGAATATTCAGGAAGGAGATAAGATTATTCTTATTATTGAAGATGATACCAATTTTGCAAAAGCATTATTGAAATATGCCCATTTGCAGAATTATAAGGGCGTGGTGGTTGTAAGGGGAGATTATGGTCTTTCAGCTGCTCAGAAGTATCACCCACATGCGATTTTATTGGATGTTCAACTTCCGGTAAAAGATGGATGGGAAGTAATGGACGAATTGAAAGCCGATCCTCATGTAAGACATATCCCTGTACATATGATGTCTGCTCTGCATGTGAAAAAAGAAAGCCTTATGAAAGGGGCTGTTGACTTTATCAATAAGCCTGTAGCTCTGGATAAAATGACTGATGTATTCAGAAAAATTGAAGAGGCATTACAAAAAGGGCCTCAAAAAGTTTTAATTGTTGAGGAAAATGCCAAACATGCCAGCGCATTATCCTATTTTCTGAGTAATTTTAATATTTCCTTATCGGTTGAAAATAATGTGGAAGACAGCGTAAAAGCACTGACTTCCGATCTTGTTGATTGTGTTATTCTGGACATTGAAAGTGCCAAAGGAAATGATTATCATATCATTGAATCAATTAAAAGTTATGAGGGGCTGGAAAATCTGCCGATCATTATTTTTACTGAGCATCATTTATCCAAAGAAGAAGAGCTTAAAATAAAACAATATGCAGATTCTATTGTTGTAAAAACAGCACATTCTTATCAGAGAATCTTGGATGAAGTAGGTTTATTCTTACATTTGGTGGAAGAAAAAAACAGTTCGGCTGAAAGTAATACAGGCAGGATGTTGGGCTCCTTAACAGAAGTTCTGAGTGGTAAAAAAGTACTCATTACTGATGATGATGTTCGAAATATTTTTTCTTTAACCAAAGCACTGGAAAAATATAAGGTTGAAGTAATTGTTGCCATGGACGGAAAGCATGCTCTTGAGCAAATTGACCACAATCCTGATGTAGACGTTATTTTGATGGATATGATGATGCCTGAAATGGATGGCTATGAAACAATAAAGGAAATACGAAAAATGCCGGCATTTAAAAGACTGCCTATTATAGCTATTACGGCCAAATCAATGATTGGAGAACGTGAAAAATGTATTACAGCAGGAGCTTCGGACTATATCTCAAAGCCTGTAGATATTGATCAGTTATTATCACTCCTTCGTGTTTGGTTGTATGAAAGTTAAACAGATAAAATTCTGATGGATAAGAAAATCTTAATTGTGGATGATGACCCACGCAATATATTTGCATTGAAGCTAACCCTTAAAGCCCGTGGATATGCAGTTGAATCCTGTACAATGGCCCAGGAAGCCCTGGAAATTCTGAAGTCCCACCCTCAGTTTTCTGTTGTTCTTATGGACATGATGATGCCGGGAATAGATGGCTATGAAGCTGTAAGAATGATAAGAAATACCCAGGAAATAAAACATATTCCGGTGATTGCTGTCACTGCACAGGCAATGCCTGAAGACCGACAGAAATGTTTGGAAGCAGGAGCTGATGAGTATGTATCGAAACCAATTGATGTGGATCTTTTAATAATGGCAATAGAAAAACTTTCATAGATGCTGGAACCAAGTATCGTAAAAGATGAAGAAATAGAATATCTCATCAGAGATGTTTATGATATGTATGGCTATGACTTTTCCGGTTATAGCAGGGCTTCATTTAAAAGAAGGGTAAACCGTATATGCCTTTTAGACAGGTTTACCAGTTTTGCGGAGCTCAGGTATACGATTATGAATGATGCTGAGTACTTAAAACGTTTTGTAGAAGAAGTAACCGTGAATGTTACGGAAATGTTCAGAGATCCTTCATTTTTTAAAACACTGCGAGAGAAAATACTGCCTCAGTTAGGTACCTATCCCTTAATCAGAATATGGATTGCGGGGTGCTCAACTGGTGAAGAAGCGTATTCTATAGCCATTCTGCTGAAAGAAGCAGGTCTTTATAATAAATCTCTGATTTATGGTACCGATTTGAATCCTGCTGTTCTTGAAACAGCCAGAGCTGGTGTTTTTCCTTTGCAGCAGATGAAACTGTACTCTGAAAACTATATACTTTCCGGCGGAATAAAAGATTTTTCTGATTATTATACTGCCAATTATGATAGTGTAAGGTTTGATAAAAGCTTACAGGAAAAATTGATTTTATCAACCCACAACCTGGTGTCAGATAGTTCATTTAATAGTTTTCAGTTAATTGTCTGCAGAAATGTGTTGATTTATTTTGATAGAGAACTTCAGGAAAGGGTATTCAGGCTTTTTGATAACAGCTTGGAAAATTTAGGTTTTCTAGCACTTGGAGCAAAAGAAACCCTTAGATTTTCTACTATTGACAAAAATTATCATCAGGTAGAAGACCAGAAAATCTGGAAAAAAATTGATCACCATTAATAATTGCTGCAATGAAATCACAAACCAATACAGAATTAATTGTTATCGGAGGGTCGGCAGGAAGTTTACAGGTCATTATAGAGATGATCAAAAATCTGGACAATAAGATCCCTGCTCCCATCCTGCTTGTGATACACCGTAAGGCTCAATCAGGTGATGTTTTACGCACTTTACTGCAACAGTTTACAAAAATACCTGTGATAGAAGTTGAGGATAAAACTGAAGTTAATGATAATACAATATATATTGTTCCTGCTGATTATCATTTGCTGTTTGAGAATAATAAAAATATGTCACTAGACAGCTCTGAAAAAATGAATTACTCCCGTCCTTCTATAGATGTCACGCTCAGGTCGGCTGCAGAAATTTACAGAGAAAATATGATTGGTATCCTTTTGTCCGGAGCCAATGCTGATGGAGTAGAAGGATTGAAGTATGTTAAAAAGTACAATGGAAAGGTTTGGATTCAGGATCCGGAAACAGCAGAAGTGGATTATATGCCAAAACATGCCATAGAAGAAATTGATTATGATTTAATTATCACGCCTAGAAGTTTAGCGAGTTGGATAAATCAATTATAAATATTCAGAATAAAATAATCTAAATAATATGAGTAAAAAGAAGATTTTAATTTTTGATGATGATACTGCTATTTTAGAAGTAATCACCATCATATTTGAAGAAAACGGATATGAGGTTAAAATATCAGAAACATCACACGATATCCTTGAGAAAGTGACAGACTATCAGCCGGATGTTATTCTGATGGATAACTGGATTCCAAAAATCGGAGGTGTGGAAGCCACAAAACTTCTCAAAAGCACCGAAGCATTTAAGCATATTCCTGTAATTTATGTTACGGCCAATAATGATATTGTTGCTTTAGCATCGGAAGCACAAGCGGATGATTATGTTTCAAAGCCTTTTAACCTTGATGATCTTGAAGAAATGGTTGCAAAACATATTAAAGAAAAGGTATAAAAAATATCAATGATTAATCCATGAAATCTCTCAATGTTTTGAGAGATTTTTTATGTCCTCTATGGCTGCAGTAAGCTGGCTTTTCGTTAAAGAACAAGTGTTGATATCCTGAATTAAAGAAGCTAATAACAGGTAAAGCGATGGATTTTCCAAAACACTATCCGAAAAAGTTTTAGCTAAAATTAATTTTTTTGAGACAATATTTTGTACAACCACATATTCATTGTTGACATTAACATCTATATTCAACTCCTTTTTAATAATTAAATTGAAGTATTCATCAATTATTTTTTTATCGCTGTTTAAATGTAATGGTTCGGTTTCTATTCGGTCCATGACAACTATTTTACTTAATTATTTTTAAACAAGTTTTATGCCGTAGATAACATTTTAGGGATCCTAAATAGGGAAATTATGTTCTTTAAATTACTGCAAAACTTATACTCTTTTGTTCAATAAAGCCAGGTTGTATGTCATTTCTGTATGTCATTTTAAGTGAACTGAAAAAAAGGGCAAAATTCTACGTGTATAGCTGCTCTAAATACTGTAAATAATTATAATCTAGAATTAGGTATATTTGTAAACTATTTTAAAGAAAATGGATTACAGGCTTATTAAAGATTTTATCGACTTACTTCAGGAATTTGAAACAGAAATTCGTGTCTGTCCCGGTTTGTATCCGGAAACTATTCAAGGGGTTAAAGCATGGATTTCTGATAAGGAGAATGCCGGGAAAGAAGATCATTCTGAAGAGCCTTATTGGGAAGGGAAGGAGAATGGAAGAACACCGGAAAGTGCCATAAGTACATTGCTTGTCCATCTTAACCGATATGCGAAAACTTACTCAAAGTCTGCCATATCAGATTCTGAATTTTCTACTCAGGAAGATTTCATTTATTTAATTAATCTGAAGGCTTTTGGAGAGATGTCCAAGATGGCTCTGATCAAGAAAAATATTCAGGATAAACCGGTAGGGATGCTTATTATTGCAAGATTGTTACGTCAGGGGCTTATTGAACAGACAGATTCTGATTTGGACAAACGCAGTAAATTAATCCGTATTTCTGAAAGAGGACTGATTATTTTAGAAAAACAAATGGAGAAAATTCGTCAGGCTACTAACATTGTTGCAGGAAATCTTAACCACAAAGAAAAGATGGATCTTATACGTATTCTTAATAAGCTAGATCGGTTTCATTATCCCATTTTTTCACGAAACATCCATGCTGACCAGCTTATCAATACGGTGTATGATGAGTATACATTTCTACGAAACTAATTCAGTTAGTCATACCAACTGCGGTATTGCAAAATAATCCTTAGATAATTAGAAATAGATATAGTTTTATAAAATATGGCTATTATCATGATGAGATGAGAGCTCTCGTACTATAAATGGAATATTATTATAGTTCTTTTCCTTTAAGTGCGAAGAAAAGGTTTTGTATTTGATGTACATATTTTACTTCAAAAGAAATCCCGTTATTTACACAAGCGATCACTGAAAAATCACCGTTTTTATTCCATAATTGAAACCCTTCTCGCTCAAAAGTATGGAGTGTGTCTTCACTTTCCGATATTGGTTTAAACCCTAAATGATTAATCCATCTTTTAGTTATTGGAATAGGTACATAGCAGTCTGGATCTATATCGTTAATATATATCAGATCTCCTAGGTTGTAAAGCTGATATACATATTCAATATTTTCATCTTTTTTATCCATTATAAAATTTCCCAGTCGTAATTCGTTTGTATCCATAATGAGTACAAATATATAATATAGTAAATCTGTCACAGTTTTTTAATAGAAAATAAATGGAAAATGTATTTTCCGCTGTGCTATAGGTTGTTCTTTTATACCTATATAAACAAATAAAGTCTACCCTGAAATTACTCAAGGCAGACTCATATATGAGATAAGTAGATTTCTTATTTTGGATAAACGGTTGCGATAAATTGCTTATCTGTAGGAGATAAAACAGTATTGTTACCAACAGAGAATCCATTTGTGGTCAGTGTTGAGCTGATGCTATAGTGCATAATTGATAGTTTATCGTAAGCACTATATTGTGTTTGTGACGTTGAATATTTTGCAAAAAGGTTATTATCCACCTGAGCTTGAGTCCAGTAGTTTGGAGCCCCTGCATAATAGGCATATACTTTTGGCTTATCCCATGGAATAGCAGCTAAAGGGTGCTGATGCTCATGAATCATTCCCAGAGCATGACCGAATTCATGAATGGTTGTTCTGCTAAACTCTGCATCACTTGTTGAGTCATTAAACCAACCGAAGTTCATTGTTTCTTTATTGGAAGCTATACTAAGAGCATCTTTTCCTATATATGAATAAGACCCTGCATTAGCGGTAAAAGTAACGCGGATCTGTGCTGTTCCACTGGTAATAAAATTGAATTTGATGTTGGCATATTGGGACCATTCATTAGCATATTGCATTACTTTATTACGAACTTTAGTGGTTCCGCCATTAAGACTTACAGTGATCACACTGCCATTCGGCCATTTTTTACTGGTAACAACTGCTCCTTTTGAAGCTGCTCCTGGAGAATATTCCTGTCCGGGAAGATAAACATCTTTACACATATGTGTGTTTTCGAAACCTGCGGGGATATCTGCCGGGGATATAGCTTGCAGCATGGAGATTCCTGGTTCTTGTGGTTTTTTTTCTTCTATGTTGTCATTTGTAGTATTACATGATACTATAGCCATTGAAATAAATGATCCTAATAAGATCTTCTTGTGTAATTCCATAATACTGATATTTTTATGTTGGTTTGTTTTTTTACAAGTAGAAGAAATAAATAATCCATTTTGTGTGAATTAAAACTATGATAAAAAACAAGATTCTCTCAAATTTTCTTTTGTAAATTAAAATTTTAGGATGTCTACACAGGTACTACATTGAGCTGTGTTGCCTTTCAATAAAGGGATGTAGTTGATGTGAAATTATGCGTTTTAATTTTATAGGTTCTCGTTTTGACATCATTATTAAGTGAATTAAACCAAATATGGGGTTATTTCGAGTGTGAAATTCTCTAAATTAATTCCGTTTTCTTGTGTTTTTGTCAAGTGAAATTGATATTTGTTAATTTAAGTATAATATTGTTTCGTCGCTGCTCACCGTCTGTTGCTCCAATACAATAAAATTCTTTCAAGGACATTCCCAACCTACAAAGCCAAAGCCTGATTTTCCAAACTGTCCTAAAAAGATCGCCGGAAAGAACAGCGATGATCCGAAAAGGAAATTATAAGTACTGAATTTGTTAATAGAATAGGAGAGAAATGATATTCCTCAAAGTGGACATAATCATATTCTTAAAGATTATTTTTTGAAATAATCCTTCCATATCTCTGATACTTACAAGAATGAAAGGTATATGCATAAAAAAATCCTCGAATGACTTCGAGGATAAAAACTAATAACCATGAAAACTCAAATTAAACATGAGAATCGGGTGCAAATTTAAAACAAAATAAGTTATTGGGCAATTGGAGTTATCAATAAGTTATATTGTGAATTTCGTTTGCTTTTTAAGAAACTAAGTTGAAGGAGAAAAAAGAGATAGGAGAAGGAGGGAATCAAACCCAAAATGGAATTAGAGAACCAGGACTTGTTCTCATTTTTTGAAAAGTCTCAGGAAGAATTATCGAGCATAAATAGGGCCTGGAAGTTTTTAAAAGCTTCCAGGCTTATTGTATCATAGTCTCAAAATGATCTAAGTGGTAAAATTCTGTGAATTCTACAGTGATGTCATCATTGGAAACGTTCGTAAACAGTTCCATGAAGAATATAAATTGATAAGATTGACTCAAAAAGATAGAGAGTCAATGAAAAATCAATTGCAAAAATTATTAATTAAGATTATAGTTTGTAATCACCAGGCTCAATATAAAATGTACATAATTCTGATCCGTTTCCTGTCTGTTAATCAGCTTGTTTTTATATTCGTAAGAATTTAATGCCTGTGTTAATTTCTGATAAGTCTCAAAATTGTCATCTTTAATTTTCACTCTTATATTGCCATCTTTCCTGTTAATGAGTTGATTATCTAAGGTTCTTACTTTAAATAAAACGTTAGATAATTTCGGACGGAAATTCATTGCCCCGATATATCTTTCAACAATATTGATTTTGAATGTATCAAATATGATGTTGTGAAAAACAATTTTAGAGTTAGGCTCCTGAGTATTGAGCTCGAGCTTATAATTCATTATAATTTAAATTTTAGTAAAAATTAGGCTTAATTATACCAATAATAAAGCCTTGTTAATAGATCATTCCCATAATCAGAATAACACATAATCCGTTATTGGAATTAATGAGTAAAGATAAAGTATTTTATTGATAAAAAAGTATGAGAAGATTAAATATAATGGATTTATGATGACATGTTGTAGGTAATGAAGTCGCGAAATAGGTTACTGTACGGTCATTTGAAAATTATTTTTAGGATTTAAATATTTCAACTGGAAGAAAATATTTAAATTTATAGGTCTCTACTGCATTTCTAAAACATTCAAAAAACTAATAAAAAAGTTGAAGAAAACATTAAGTACAATGCTTGTCATTTTAGCAGGCTTAAAATTATGTGCACAAAATACCTATGTATTTTTTGGGTCATTTAATCATGATAAAGAAACCGAAGGAATTTACGTATATGAATTAGATACCCTCAAAGGAAAACTATCAAAAGTAACATCCGTTAAAGGGGTCTTAAATCCATCATTTCTGACATTGTCTACAGATGGGAAATATGTTTTTGCCTGTACGGAGAGTAAAACGAAAAATGCAGGAAGTGTGAGCAGTTTTGAGTTTAATCCAGAGAAAAAATCTCTTATTTTTATCAATAGCCAGAAGAGTGGTGGAGAAAATCCCGTTTATCTTACAGTTCATAAGAGCGGAAAATGGTTGATTAATGGAAATTATACCGAAGGAAGTGCTTCTGTTTATCCCATTTCAGAAAATGGATGGATACAACCGAAAGTTCAGAATTTTCAATTTTCAGAAGGAAGTGTAAATCCGGACAGACAGGATCGGGCTCATATTCATTCAACAGTTTTTTCTCCTGATTTTAAGTATGTATTTTTACCAGATCTGGGAGCCGATAAAATCAGAACCTATAAATTTGAAGCCGATAAAAAAGAACCATTGACAGAAGCTGAAAAATCTTTCACGTCAACCCCTTTAGGGAGTGGACCAAGGCATTTTACTTTTCATCCCAATGGAAAATTTGGCTATTGTATTGAAGAAATGGGTGGTGCCATAAGTGTTTACCAGTATGATAACGGAAAACTGGAACCTATTCAGAGAATCAATACCCATTCCGATCAGTTTAAAAATGACTTTGAAAGTTCAGATATTCATATTTCTCCGGATGGACGCTATCTGTATGCTTCAAACCGAGGAAAGGAAAATAACATAGCCATATTTTCAATTTTGAATGACGGGACATTGAAAACGGTAGGGTATCAATCTACAAAAGGAAATCATCCAAGAACCTTTACGATTGACAGCACTGGAAAGTTTTTAATTGTAGCTCATCCGGTAAGCGGAACTGCCGTTGTCTTTAAGCGGAATTCAGAAACAGGATTACTGAAAAAAGTAGGCAGGAAAGTGAAATTGAACGGAGTTTCTACCGTTCAGATTAGAAAATATTAATGCCGAATGAATTGAAATTTAAAGTAATGAATTTCAATAATGAGGAATAGATTTTGCTGTTGTAATACTAATTTTATGACGTTTAATTAACTTTTACACCATGTCTGAAATTGCATTAAAAAGAGTATATGAAACTCCTTCTCCTCATGATGGCTATCGGGTTCTTGTAGACCGTTTATGGCCTCGTGGACTGACTAAAGAAGAAGCAGATATTGATGAATGGAACAAAGATCTTGCGCCTTCTTCCGAATTGAGAAAATGGTTTCATCATGATCCTGAACGATGGAAAGAATTTTCAGAAAAATATCTGAAAGAGCTCCATGAAAATAAGCCTGGAAAGGAGTTTCTGGAACAGCATAAAGGCCAGGAAAAGATCACATTGGTATATGCCGCAAAAGACGAAGAACATTGTCATCCCCTTATTTTAAAAAGTTATTTAGAAAGCCTGAAGTAAATTAACGTTGCCCTATCCTGAGTGAAACGCCTCTGCCATCCTTTATAATATTTTCAAGAGCATAACTTCGAAATTCCTGTTTGAAAAATAAAATAACAAGCAATAAATAAAAAAAGCAGAGATCAATTCTCTGCTTTTTCTTTTTTTACGGCCTGATTCATAATAAGAATGATTCCCAATAGAAAAATAGCAATGATAAGGTATCGCCAGGAAAGATCCTTTTGTTCCGTTACTGTTCCACTTACGGAAATAATAAAGCTGGTGACTGAAGTGATAACATAAACCAGTCCGCCCATCAATCCGCCGGCTGTTCCTGCGTTTTTAGGAAAATACAGCATACTCGTTGTAAAAAACGAAGTAAATAAAACGCCCGAACAGATATGAATAAAAAAGGCAAAAGGAATCATTATATAAAGACTCTCTGCAAAGTAGCTGGTGGTTATTAATCCTACAATTAATATCAGTTGAAGGATAATAGGCAATAAAATTCTCGATTTAAAATCCAAACCAAGTCTGCGTTTTCCTATAAAGCCTCCTATCATCCATGAAAATCCTAAAATCAGGGTACAATATCCAATCACTACAGGGGTAAAGTGGAATGTATTTTCAATAATGAAAGGGCCGGTAATATTGAAGAGCATCACAATAGAATAGCTTAATCCCAGTATAATGATTCCGAGCATGAAGATTTTGTTTTTAAGCATCATGGAATACAGGCTAATATTCTCTGAAAGATCCAGTTTCTTTTTTTGCGGAAGACTTTCACCGCTGAAGAACCATTCGAACAGAAATAAAAATCCTGCATAAAAAGCAAGGAAATAAAAGTTAGCATGCCAGTTGAAAAGCTTTTCAAGATAACCGCCAAGGAAAGGAGCCAGGATAGGACCACAAGACCAGGCAATCGTAAAGTAACTCAGATAATGTTTTACCCGTTCAGCATCATAAATATCTACAAAAATAGCACGTGTAGCTACAACAAGTACGGAAACAGCAATCCCTTGAAGAATACGGAGTAAGCATATTAATAAAATGCTGTTGGTCATGGTAATGAAAATACTGCTCAGGATTAAAACTAATAAAGCAAGTAATTTAGGACGATAACGACCGATGCTGTCCAGAATTGCCCCTACAAATAATTGAGAAATTCCGTAACTCAGCAGATAAGAAGTTAAAGTGATCTGTATATCTTTTTCTGAAACCATCATTTCCTTGGCCATAGAAGGGAAGGATGGCAGGTAAATATCAGTAACAAACCCCGAAAGCGGGATAGACACAAAGGCCATAATGGTTATTAATCTGATGCGTTTCTCAGATGCTTCTCTCAACATATTCATTCATTTTTTACCATGCAAAAATACTTCAAGAATAGAAAATTGAGTTTTAAAAGACAAAGTAAAAATTACAAAATTCAAATATTTAAAAAGAGTTCTTAAATTTTAATGGCGAAGTCTCGGCATGCTTTTTAAAGAAATTATTAAAATGGGAAGGCTGTTCAAAACCAAGAGTGTAGCCAACCTGGGCAATGTCCCAATTTGTGTATTTCAGAAGATTTTTAGATTCCTCAAATATTTTTTCTTTAATAATTTGAGTGGTCGTGAGGCTTGTAACCGATTTTACAGATGAATTCAAATGGTTGACATGTACATTCAGATGATCTGCAAAATCAGAAGCAGTTTTTAAAGCTAGAGGATAAGCTGGTGAATCCAGAGGAAACTGTTTGTTCAGGAGTTCATCAAACAATCTGTACAGTCGGACATTGGCAGGAAGCTCATTAAGACTTACATCCTCCACACGGTTTTCCAGGGCAAGGTGTAAAACAGAGGCAAGATTGCTTTTAATACCACTGCAGCGAAAAGGATAGGTAGAATGGTTTAGTTTGTACATCTGCTCAAAATATAGAGTAGCCAACTGAATCTGTTCCTCATTTAAAAATATAAACGGTTTGCTCCATTCCTTAAATAACGAAGTCTTTTTAAACAAGTTAAATTCTGAATTTACATTAAAAAATTCCTGATTGAACAAACAGGAAAACCCTTCCTGAAAATCATCTTCACATTCCCAGGTGTAAGGAATATTGGGAGATGGGAAGAAGAGTGCCGGGCGGTCAACATAGAGAGTATGAGTTCCGTAATGGGCTGTTCCTTTTCCTATGATAAAGCATATTTTGTAATAATCACGCCGGTTATAAGGGCTTTTAAAACTGCAATATTTTCTCGGAATGATGTTGAAATGGGTTTTTCCGGTCTCAAGATCTGCATCAGATATTTCGAGAATATTTCTGCGGGTACGTTTGTAATAGTCTTTTATGGTTTCCAGTTGATCGCTCATTTTTCCAGAATTATAAAAATCAAAGATAGGCAAATCTTTGGTTTTTAAGATTTGCCTTCAATAGTTTTTATGAGTGGTATTGATCGAAGATCTATTAATTCTTACTGATGTTCATTTTTAAAAGATAAGAAGGAAGCTGGAATGGAGCTGTTTTTGCATTTTCTTTAATAATAAAACCAGACTCTTTTAAAAATTCCAATAAAGGATCTTCTGCAAAGATGTTGGTCCAGATGATATCTGTAAAAGAGGCTGCCGCTTTGCATTTCTTCCATAGGGATTCACGAGTCTCAGTATTGTTATACTCCTGAAGAATTACAAAATGAAGCTCTGTAAGTCTTTTATCTTCAGGTGAGCCGGGATATCCTGAACCACTTTTTAGAATACCATATCCTACAGGTTGCTCATCTGCATATGTGATAATAAGCTGATTAGACAGGTTGTTGAGTTCATTAATCATTTTCCTTGGGTCCCAATTTTCTATATAGTGCCTGATCTCTTCTTCTGAAATAAGGTCTTTATAAGTAGTGCTTACATAAGATTTGATAATTATAAAAAGATCATCAACACCCTCGTCTGAACCTATGGTAAATTTTGATATGATTTTCATTCTTTTTTCTTCAAAATTATGAGATTAATCAATTCAGAAAGGATACAGATGGCTAAAATGTTACCGGTACAGATCTTAATTTTGTAAATTTGTTCGGTACAGATTGCGATAAGATAATGAAAACCTATAAATACGAAGCTTTTACAAGAATTATTGAAGAACAGATCCGTCATGGAATTTTACAGAGTGGTGATAAGCTGCCATCTATCCGTGAAATAAAAGAAAGATACCATCAGAGTATAAGCTCAGTGCAAAGCGGTTTCGAATATTTAATGATTAAAGGTTTGATTGAAAGCCGCCCACGCTCAGGCTATTTTGTAGCTGAGAAAAGAGATGAGAATATTCCTGAGGCCAGAATGAAGCTTTCTCCTGTTATTCGTGATGAGGAATTTATGAAGAATATACTGCTGACTTCCAAAAGAATTTCAGAATCGAGTTCTTTCAATACAGCAATACCTGATGATCTTTTGATTCCACAAAAACTGATTCTAAGAACCATGCAGGAAGTGATCCGGGAAAAAGGAGCTTCTCTGCTGAGATATTACCCTTCTAATGGGCTTGAAGGACTGAGAAAACAGATCGCTAAGCAAATGGCAATATATGGCTGCAGTTTCAATTCTGATGAACTGATTATTACAGACGGTGCTTTGCAGGCGCTCACAATTGCATTAAGTTCTGTAACCAAGGCAGGTGATGTTGTTGCAGTAGATAGTCCGTGTGTATTTTCCATTTTGGAGGTTATTGCCAATCTGGATTTGAAGGTTATTGAGATCCCTGTTCATTACCGAAGTGGCTTTGATACAGAATATTTCAGGAAAGTTTGTGCCGAAAATGAAATTCGGGCTCTTATCGTTACCCCGAATTTTCATAATCCAACCGGAATCAGGATGAGTGATGAAACCAAAAAGGATTTATTGGAAATCGCAGAAGATTATCAGGTGTGTATTATCGAAAACGATATGTATTCTGACCTTTATTTTGAGGAAAAGAGACCATCCAGTATTAAAAGTTTTGATGAAAAAGGAAGGGTAATGACCTATTCTTCATTTTCAAAGACATTGGCTCCCGGGATTCGGTTAGGCTGGCTGTGTGCCGGGCAATTTTATGCAAGAGCAGAAAGAGCAAAATTTGCCCTGGGTCGGTCAGTATCTCCTATTTATCAGGAGTTGATGCTGAGGCTTTTACAGGAGAATAGCTATGAAAGACATTTGCGATCATTTCGTAAAAAGCTCAATCAACAGGCTATTCAGTTACTTGAAGTCCTGAGAAAATCATTTCCGGAAGGAGCCTATTTCCATAGACCTCAAGGTGGGTACAGTATTTGGGCACAAATGCCGGAAAACATGGATATGAAGAAATTTTATAAGTATTGTGAATCAAAGAATATTTTATTTACACCTGGAAGCATATTTTCCCTTAGCGATAGATACGATCATCACTTCAGAGTGGTTTTTGCAGAAAGAATAACTCCTGAAAGTCTTCATCTATTAAATAGAACGGGAATGAAAGCTTGTGAATTTATTCTAAGTGGAAACTAAGGCGGAGACGATTTATTAAAAGAGAAAACTATTTTTCGGGGAGATTGAGATCCATATTTTATTTAGTCAGATATTTGATATTCTTGTTCTTATCAACTTCTAATTGAGGAATTGTATCCGTTGTAGGAAAAGAAAAGCCATCGATCCATTTTTCTTTCTTAAGATCAATATCTTCACCGCCTATCATATGTTTCTGAAAGAAATAAGAGATATCCTGCTCCAGATATTTCTGAACAAGGTCAAGGAAAAACTCATCCGTAAACTTTACACTCTTCTCAGTACAGGTTTTCAGAAGCTCCCGCATCAGGTCGTCTAGAGATTTTTGGTAATTGGTTTTCAACATAATTTGATTATCCAGCCAGAAGGCAAAAATAGCCCCTCGTCTATAGGGAACCTTTTCTATATTTCTACTTTTCCAGAAGTCATCTTTTATTTTGTAATTAGGAATGTTTTTTTCAGGATTCTTCCAATGGCTTTTAATGATTTCGGTGTTAAAAAGCTTTTGCCATTCCTCCATTGAGATATCTTTTATTCTCAATCTGTTTTTGTAGGTGTAATAATCAGTAAAACCTTCACTGAACCAATAATTGAGCTCTTCGTGCTTATTTTGAATTTTATTTCCAATCCATTCATGCATTAATTCATGATGAAAAAGGTACAGGTATGAATTCTTGTTATTGAAAGGATTATTGGTTCCCTGGATCATAAATGCATTTTTAATAGCAGAACCTGTAGTACTGTATCCTTTATACAGGCTGTCTTTTTGGGAAACAGTGGGTGTCATGGTAATGGTAAAGTAATCCTGATCGTAGTCTTGCCAGAAATCCCTTTGAGATTGTACGGCTTTCTTAAGATTGGAAAATAAAAAATCATCTGTAAAACCGTTGTTCCATTCGCCCCTCAAGGCAAAATAAATAGGTTTATCATGTACTTTAAAATTGTAAAACCTGTAATCACCACCTATAAAAAGAGAGTTATAAAAGCCGTCCCAAAGAGTTGTTTTGATTTTCTGTTTGTGAATTTGAGAGGCAAAATTATTATGAAGTTTAAACTTTTCCGGAAAATTGATCCATTCAACAGAGAATTCAAATTCTACCTCATCAGGCGTTTTCGTGAAAGAGAATGGAACCATGAAAAGATTCTTTCCTAAAACATGAAAGAACGTGTTATTGATTCTTGGGCGGTTGAATATCTTATAATTAGGATCTGTAAAATCTTGCTTGATGTGATAAATTAGGGAAAATTCAGTTCCTTTTTTCTTTTGGATCTTAATCTTATTGCTTTCAGGGGTAATTTCAAAGGTAATATCAGGGTTTTCTTCCTTTACTATTGCCAGGTTTTTAAAAAGGTCTTTCTCGCCCCAGCTTTCATTAGCATAATAAAAGGATAAAGTATCAGACGCTTTTTTCAACTTATAATCTACCCGTACTTTTAAACCATTCTTTGCAAGGTTTCCATCATAATAAACTTTATAGCTAATCTTGTTTTGTGAAAAGGCAAATAATGGCAATATAAGCGTTAGGAAAAATATTTTTCTGAACATGGATTAAGTCGTTTTTTCCAAATTTAATATAAATATCCAAAACAGAAGACAATCCATGATGTGTTTTGAAAAAATAAGGCAAGTGCTAAACTTTTTAAATTTTGTTGTCATTATAATTAACATTTTGAAGAAAAACGAAGGAAAGAATTGTGGGAGATATTTGACTTACCAAGGATTTCAAGAGGTTTTTTATGAGAATTGAAGGTCAAAAATCGATAAAAATCGGTTCAAGGGTAGAAATATGTTAAAAATTCAGTGATTTTGCCCAAACTTTTTTCTTTGCTACTAGGCTGGAATCACCATAAAACCTATATTTGCAGCCTAAATTTTTAAATATAATGAAAGAACTAATTGAAAAAATCAACGCAGAATTTGAAGCGTTCACAACTGAGGCAAACCAACAAGCGGAAAAAGGAAACAAAGCAGCTGGTACAAGAGCTCGTAAATCAGCTTTAGAACTAAGCAAATTGTTCAAGGATTTCAGAAAAGTTTCTGTAGAAGAATCTAAGAAGTAATTCAACCTTTAGCCGGCTTTTGTAGCCGGTTTTTTTTTACCCATATCGCAATCAGTTTCTCAGGATTACCATGATTTCTCAAAGCGTCAAAAGTTCCGATCTTAAATGAATTTGAAAAGCCGAAAATAAATTCATGTCTATTGATTTCGTTTTTAGCCTCAAATATTAAATTTTTCATTGTAGAATGGTTATCATCTGTATAATTTGTATTTTAGAAATATCAATTACACAAAATATGATGAAATATTCTTATTTACTGTTTATTCTGTTTTTTAATCTTTTTTCAGCCCAAAAGCTTCAGGTTGTAGATTCTGAAAATGGAAAACCGATTCCTAATGCAAGAATTCTTTTGCATAATCAGATTGTTTATACTAATGAAGAGGGGCTGGCACCCGTGGATCAAAGTTCAGTAAACTTTGAAATTTCAGCATCGGGATTTCAAAAGGTGACTATTCAGGAATTTTATTCTCCGGTAAAGCTGAAAAGAGGCTATAAAAAAATTGATGAAGTAAAACTCATAAAAGCAGATCTGAAGCAGATCTTTGAAGACGTTGCCAGCCATTACAAAAAAAGATATTATAATGAACCCTCCCTTTATGATGTTACTTATAAAGAAAAAAGGATTGATAATAACCAAATCCATTTTTTAGTTATTGCAGAAACAAAATTATGGAGTAAAACTAATTTTTACAATCGTAATAAATCTTTTGATAACAACCTCCAGATGCAGCTGAATAATGTAAAATACTTTAAAGATCTAAAATCAGACAGCATGTTTGTAAAGGGAATCAAGAAATTCTCTGATGAATATATGGGAAATTATTTCTTTAATTTTGAGTTAAACAGGGCTTTGGCCCATGTAAAAAATAAGGCATCTAAATATTCCGGATGGATATTTTTCGAACAGGGGGATGAGCAATTCATCACATTTAACATTAAGTCAGGATTAGGAATTGAGATGGAGGGAGAATTGAAATATAATAAAGCGGATAAAGTGATTACTTATTTTGAAATTCGTTATTTACAGGATCAATATCCAATTGTTAAAAGAAGAACTGGTGAAGGGGAAGAGTTTGATTATCAATTGGGAAATGCAATACTTGTTTTTGATTTTTACAAAAATGCAGGCGTGTATGTTCCTGCTATGAGCAAGATTGAAGGCAACAAATATGTTGCTTATTATAAAGGAGTTAAACATGAACGGAAAATCAGCAGAGAACTTATTTACAATACCTTTAAGAAATCCGATGAGGGATTAACCCCTAGAGTAGATTTTAAGAAAGATATCTGGGAGAATACTTCGGTAAAGGAAAATAAAAATAATACCATTTTATTGACCACGGAAGAACAAGCTTTTGTGAACAGAAAGCTCCCTGACTTCAGATCAAAATAAACAGGAACTGTCATGTTATTAAATTAATACATTAGGGTAATATTTTCATTTTTCTTCAAAAATGGAGCTGAATGCTGATGTCTAAAGACTTTTTTACTGTAATTCCTTTATCATCTCCACAATTTCCTTTATCTTTAATGCAATCAATATACATTATGAGGATAAATAGATTTTTTGCAGTACCGGCTGTCATGTTGGCTGCCCAATTTTCATGGGCTCAGGTAAAGGTAGACCCAAAAGAAAACCTTAACCCAATCATAAAAAGCATTGTAGATGAAGTGAATAACAATTCCCAGCTTGAAGGGATGGCGTATGAGCTTCTGGATGGGATAGGACCACGTCTTGTGGGAACTCCGGAAATGCTTGCTGCGAATGAGTGGAGTGCTGAAAAGCTACGCTCATGGGGAATTGATGCCAACCTTCAGCAGTTTGGAACCTGGAAAGGATGGCAGAGAGGAACTACCCATGTTGATATGGTGTTTCCAAGGACTAAATCTTTGACAGCTACTCAGCTGGCGTGGAGTCCTGCTACTAAAAAAGCAGTTGAAGCGGAGGTAATTATTCTTCCAAGAGTGTCTTCTAAGGCAGAATTTGATAAATGGCTTCCCGCTGTAAAAGGAAAGATTGTGCTGATGGCCCAATATCAGAAGATAGGACGTTCTGATGAGCAGATCAAGGAGTTTGCAACCCCTGAACTTTATGAAAAACTTAAGGCAGAAAAAGATCAGGCAACCAAGGACTTTGCAGCTTATGTAAAGAACATTGGATATGATAATAATACTCTTCCTCAAGCATTAGAAAATGCAGGTGCGGTTGGAATTGCCATTTCAAACTGGACCGGGATTATGGGTGCAAACAGGATCTTCGGAGCCAAAACATCCAAAATTCCAATGATTGATATTGATGTGGAAGATTATGGGATGCTTTACAGAATGGCAGAGAAAGGAGCTCAGCCTAAAATTAAAATCGATGCTCAGTCGAAAGTCCTTCCCGATGCGAAAAGCTTTAATACCATCGGTATGATTAAAGGGAAAGAAAAACCGGATGAGTATGTCATTCTATCTGCTCACCTTGATTCTTGGGATGGAGCTCAGGGAGCCACAGACAACGGAACAGGTACATTGACGATGCTTGAAACCATGAGAATTCTTAAAAAATACTATCCTAATAACAAAAGGACAATTGTGATCGGACTTTGGGGAAGTGAAGAACAAGGATTGAATGGTTCAAGAGGCTTTGTAGTAGATAATCCTCAGATTATAAAAGGAACACAGGCAGCATTTAATCAGGATAATGGTACCGGACGTGTCATCAATATCAGTGGCCAGGGATTTGTGAAAGCTTATGATTATATCGGAAAGTGGCTTGATGGAGTTCCAAAAGCAGTAAGAACCCACATTAAGACTGATTTTCCCGGAATGCCTGGTGGTGGCGGATCAGACCATGCTTCATTCGTAGCAGCTGGAGTACCCGGATTTTCGCTAAGTTCCTTGAATTGGGGCTATTTTGGATATACATGGCATACGACAAAAGATACCTATGACAAAATCGTTTTTGATGAGGTGAAAAATAATGTGATCTTAACAGCAGCATTAGCTTATATGGCGTCTGAAGATCCTGAATTCACCAATAGAGAAAAAAGAGTAATGCCTAAAGATGATAAAGGAAACCTGGTACAATGGCCGGAAGTAAAAGAACCTAAAAGAAGCTCTAAAGATTATAAATAATAAAAGATTCTATATACATAGAATTACTTGAATGAAAGAGGTTGCCTGCAAAGGTGACCTTTTTTATTGTTTCACGTCGTTCATTTTTGAAATACAATAGATATTGCCATTTTAGAGCAGATGATTTCTTTGTTTTGTACAATATTTTTGTTTTTTGTACATATTTTACGTGAAAATATGCAATAAAAAAACATGTAAATACAAAAAGATGTAAAGTGTGGATTTTTAATTTTAAAAACTTTTTAGAATTAAAAACACACAACATTATGAAAAAAAATATTTCAGATCGGAAAGATCCGATTCATACGACTGACCCTATAAACAAGCAAAATTTTTATGTTGTAAAGTCTGGAGAGACGCTGGAAAGCATTGCTTTGGATCTTATGCTTGAAAATCCCCGGTATCTTCTGGAATATCATAATCAGCGCTGTAGTTTTCTGGATATGATTCCTGAGAACGGAAGATTAAGATGGATGCAAAAACTTTATATTCCAAGTCCGGAAGACATTCTTGAAATAAATACAATTATACAGGAACGGGGAGAAAGTGTATATAAGTCATTTTCTAAAGGAAAAATTCCCTTCAATGCTGAGGCGGTTTCCGGAGTATATAAGGTCAGGCAAACCGAAAGTGATGATGGAATACTGAAGAGTGAATATGCTTATTCAATCTATTGTAATTATATAAAAGAAGAGGAAAAGGGATATCGTATTCATTTTTCAATGAGTGATTTTACTAAAGATGGTGAAGAGCTGGAACAGAAGATCAACAGTCTGGCTTCAGCGTTTGTGAAAATTATTTATCCGGTAACATTCATTATAGATCGTTCTGGAAAATTGGTAGCTGCAGAAACTCATAAAGAGATCCGGCATATAATAAATGAAATTGAAGCATTAAAAAAATATCATCAAGGCTCTTATGCATCGCGGCATATCAATCAGATGAAAGATAAAATGGCTCACCCAAAGGTTATTTTTAGCAGTTTGAAAACTATATTACCCGTACAGTTTATTTTCAGTTCTTTTTATCAGACTCATTATAATATACAAGGCTTTTCAGTTCCATATACAGATGAATTTTCATGGCTGGCTCCAGCTTCTCCTATCAGGATGGAAATAATCAATCAAACCTTATCAGAAGAAAAATCCGGATGTATAGAAGTAGTACAGACAGGGAAATCTGTGGATTACCGGACGGTTGAAGAATTGTACGATACGGATTGGGAATATGATGAGTTGGAAAAACCTCATTCAAAATCACTGATTGCAAGCCATTCGGCAATGTATACATTAAAGGCTGCTGATTTTTCTATACAGAAAATAAAAGCAGGGTTTCATATTCAGATGGCCGATTATGAGAAGTCCATGACTTTTGAGCTAGAAAAATTAGCAGGATAATTAAAAAAACACAATTGAACCCACACAACACAAAAAAATGTCAGAAAATTTATCAACACACAACGGAAAGCATTTTGTCATCCAAAAAGGCAAAGCCAGCTGCAATCAGGGAGATGTGTTCCCTCAGTTTAAGGTAAATTCCCATCAAAAGCATTACTGGAACCAACAAGACATTACAGCAGATTATCTTGCGGTAACAGAAGAAGATATACACTTCAATCCTGCCGGGTCAAGTTTCGGAAAATGCAGATTAAAACCCACATCTGGCGGATATTTACCCTGTGCGTATGTCCCTGCCGGAAAATGGCAAAAGACTTATGAAAAGGTAAAGATTATGGGGAAAAGCTGCCTTTCTGAAATCTCCGAACTGATGTGCAGTACTGGAGGAATGATTACTGTGAAGGAACATGGCCAGACTTCTACTATGAACAGGCAAGGTATAACCCTGGCTGATCCCCAAAGTTACCATCTTATTAATCCGTTTATGGATTTAAAAGAATCTCAGGCAGAACTGGAAGAACCCGATCCGATTTATGAATAAAACATTTCAAAACTAACAAGTATGGCAAAATTGACTATTACAGGCAATACCCAACCTATTGTTGGAAATACGGAGGCATATTCACTTTCAGTCTTTGATAATCTGATGTCTTCCAATTCTTTTTCTTTTCCACCCTCCAAAGTACAGTGGAATATTCATGTAAAGGATCAGAAAGGATGGCGGATCACTCATGGGAATGCCAAAGATGGAGAACATATAACCTATAAATTCACCCATAAAAGCTTAAAATACAAAGCTTTAAAAATTGAAGTGACAAGAGGGAAGGACAAAGGTGAATTGTATATAAAACCACAGCCGGCTGAAGAACCCAAAATACTCCGTGTAGATCTATTAGATATTAATTCTCAGCGGCTGCAAAAAGGAAAACTACTTCATTATACAGATACTTTAATTGCTAAGGCCCATTGTGTGGGAATGTTCGGACATAAAGTATCTTTTACTTTATGGGAAGACGATGCAATAGGTGAGGGGCATGATCCGGTTATTAATATGATGAACAGGATCAATCCAGTGCCTCTTGTTGGGGAAGTGGATCATGAAGGGATTGCTAAAGTCATTTTCAGGTTACCCAGCTATACCATGGCTGTACAGATCGCTAATGCCCAGGTGGCCAGGGGAGATCAGAATGAAGGGAAAACCCATGAGTATTATGTGACGGCAGAAATGGCTTCTAAACATATTCTGAAGGCCAGTCCCAATGTAAATGTGGCTAATCCTACTCATGTTCCTGAACCTCCTAAAAAGCAAAAGCCCAAAGAAACACTTCCCGCTCACAGAAAACCTCCTGTGGCTCCTGAAAAGAAAGACACAAAGCCTGCTAAACCCAAACCTAAAGAGGATACTCCAAAGTTTCCACAAACTCCGGCGGCCAGGAAACAGGCCGATCCTGAAGGAAAGATCATAAGTGTGGAATTTACAGATGCTACAGGAAAGCCTTTGAAAAATGCTAAAACTGGCGATGTTGTATCTATTAAGATCAGCACCCGGAATATGAGCGGGAAAAATGTAAAGGTAAGGATCTGGGAAGAAGATTTCTCACGCTATAGCAATGATCTGGTATATGAAGTATCCGCAAAGCTGGCTTACAATACGACAAACTTTATCAATGGGGTTATCTTAACAAAAGATATGTATACCAAAAGCTACGAATGGGGTGAAGGGAACGAACGGGAATATTTTATAGAGGTTGAGCACTTGAATACCTCTGTAACCTCTCAGGTGATTCCGGTAAGCCCGGATGCTGAACCGGTGAAAGTGGAGGCTAATGATTCTCCCTCGATTATTAAGGAACCGAAACAGGAGAAGAAAGGAAGCTGTATCTGTCAGGAACAATATAAAGACTTAGTTTGGGGAGAAAAAGTAAGTTGTGAGTTTAGGAAGAAGGTTGTCCAAATTTGTGCGGAATTATGGGGAGAAAATAGAAAAATGGAAATGGCTAATGGTCTAATGGCGGTAATGAAGGTTGAGACTAATGGAACATTTAAAGCACAACAATTAGAGGGTTGGAGATCAGTCAAAGATCCAAAAGAAATGACCATAAAAGACTTTTGGAAAGAAGGTGAAAGGAAATCATCTCGTGCCGTAGGCTTAATTCAATTTACTCAAGATGCATTACAAAATAATCTTAAAGAGTATAAAAGTAATCTTAAATTATCTGTGGAAGAACGTTTTGATGAGCTAAATAAATTGAAGTTACAATATGCACAAATGGGAGAGATAAAACAGCTTGATAAAATCAAAAAATATTTTGAAAGCCAAAAAAACAGTATCAAATCACCAGAGGATATTTACCTATCCGTTTTTGCGCCCATAGGAGTGGGAAAAAGTAATGATTATATATTATATCAAAAATATGATAATCCTCAAAATAATCAAGAGAAAACCAGCAATCAAAACTACCAGGCAAATAAAAGTGTAGATCAAGAAAATAATTATGATCACAAAATCCAAAGAAATGAAATATTAGGAAGGTACAAGATTAGTTTTACACAAGGTTCAGGTAATAAACCCAAAACATTTGCTTGTGAAAACGCTCAAACTACTCCCCAAAATCCTACTCCCAAGGGCAATAAATGGCATGATCCTGTAGACAATCCAATGTTATGTCTATATACACAGAATGGAAATTATAGACCCAGATATAATGTTTTTGGAACGGTTAGAAAAGAAAGAAGTAATCACAATCATCAGGGAATTGATATTCTTGCTTTACCTAGTTCAAATGTTTATGCTTGTGTTGATGCCTATGTTGAATTTATCAGTGTTCAACCAGGATATGGAAATGTAATTTGTCTAAAAGTTAAAGAACCTAAGGAATTTTTACAAAGAAAAAGAGAGATTAATTTGCAATATTCAAATATGGGAGAAATAGAAATAGGGCCTGGTTTTAGTTTTGATGGTGATTTTTATTTATTTTATGCTCATTTACAAGAAATAGATAAATCTCTAAAAGTCAAACAAGAAGTTACTTGTGGAAAAATTATTGGTAAGAATGGCACTAGCGGATACGGACAAACAAAAGACCCACATTTACACTTTGAAATTAAAAGTTCTACAAGCGGAGGGGGACTAAGCAATCGATGTCACCCTGGTATTTTTGTATACTATAAAGATGAAAATACAATGTCAGAAACAGAAAAAAACTATCAAAAAGAAGTAGCACAAAAATTTTGGGATTAATTAGCAATTATGAAAAAGTGGATAACAATTTTAATCTTCTTCTTATTATTATCTTGCCAAGGACAGAAAAAAGAAGAGAAAAAAAATAATGAAAAGGAAACACCAAAATCTGAAGTTTCAGATAAAATAGATAATGCAAAAAAAATAATTCAATTAATCGAAATTAATTGTAATCAAGAAAGTACCGAAGCTCCTAATTATAATCTAAGTTGTAAAAATTTCAATGTTTCAAATATAATTCTAGAAGGAACTGATCAAAACAGATATGAACTTATAACTTTTGCTTTTAATGATATAGAGAAAGCCATAATTCGAAAAATCAATAATGAAGATTTAGAAACCTCTTCTCCAACAATTTACTTTTCGGCTACCACTAAAAATTATGTAATATTCTTTCCTATAGATGGTGATAATCATTTTGGATGGAAACTATATCTGTATAAAAATAAAATTTTATACCCGTTAGGGCAACGGGTAATGTATTGGAAACCTAATTATGAAGAATCTAATATTAATTACTCTCATATACTAAGTGTCTATGAAACCGGAGATAGTATTTTGGTTGAAATACCAAGTAAATACATTATTAAAAATGATAATGATTACAAAAATTATCCTAATTATTTAGATGGAAAATGCTATGACAAAGAAGATAAATCTTACTATGAATTTTCCACATCAAAAATTGAATATTACAAAATATATAAAAATGGGCTTTTTGAAGGAGATTATAATAAAATGATTAATAATAAAATAATTGATTTGATAAAATAGGATATATTATTCATACAGTTAAAAAATATTCGGACGTAAACCCAAAGTTGTGTTAGCATTACGATTCTGGGTACATAAGTACATTAGCAATATATTGAAAAATATAAGGGTAATAATAAAAATAAAGCCATCCCGCAAAACTGTGAGATGGCATTTATTTAAATATAATTCTTTAAATCAGACAATGTTGAAACCTGGGCTTCATGCGGTTTGGAAAGTTTTCCAAAACCATAGTCACAAAAAATAAAAGGCAATTCGTTGGAAGCAGCAGAATCATAATCCGTCTGAGTATCCCCAATGTATATAGAATCTTCGATGGATAGACCATTTCTTTCCATAAGGAAATGTATGTTTTCTGACTTTGTCTTTTGTGTGCGTCCATGAGATTCAAAGTCTACAAATAGAGTATTAAACTGGTAATATTCTAAAAAAGACTCAATATATCCATCCTGGCAATTGCTTACAATAAAAAGATTGTGGGTATTGGCCAGACTTTTCAATGTATCCTCAACACCTGGATAAAGAATGCCGCCTTGTATACGCAGTATTTTATTTTCCTGGGCTACTACTTCAGAAAGGAGTTCCTCAATCTGAAGGTCTGAAATTCCCGGAAGCATATCCTTCAGAATATCATGAGCCAGTAAACCCATATATTGATTCATATCATCAGGTTTCAGTTCCTGTTGTATCAGTTGATGCTTACTTAAAACATCATTCCATATTTTGATAATCGTTGCTCTGGAATCCCATAAAGTTCCGTCCAGATCGAAAATTAAGTTTTTATAATTCAAAGTGTTTCTTTTTTAATTACGATTTTTTTAAATTTTATTAAGCAATTATTTAACCATTAAAACAGGTACAGAGAGTAAAAACTTTAAAGCGAAGCCATGCTCAACATCTTAAAAGAATTTAATGGTTGAAATAATAGATATTGCTTATAAAATCATGCTTAATTGCACTCTTTTCCTTGCCTCATCCACTTCCGTTACTTTTACTCTTACATGCTGATGCAGTTTTACGACCTCATTTACATCAGAAACAAATCCGTCTTTAAGCTGAGAAATATGAACCAAACCACTTTCTTTAATTCCAAGATCCACAAAACATCCAAAAGCGGTAATATTGTTCACGATTCCCGGTAAAATCATACCTGCTTTCAAGTCTCTGATGCTTTTTACATGAGGATCAAATTCAAATACTTTGGCAGCTTTCCTCGGATCTAAGCCTGGTTTTTCAAGCTCCTTTAAAATATCTTTGATTCCCAGAATTCCGATGTCCCCGGTAATATAATTTTCAGGTTGTATCAGGGCCACTTTTTCCTTATTGCCAATCAGTTCATCAGCTTTAATTCCCAGATCTTTAGCCATTTTTTCAACAATTCTATACGATTCAGGGTGTACCGCAGAGTTGTCCAATGGATTTTTTGAATTGGTAATTCGTACAAACGCAGCAGCCTGCTGGAAAGCTTTTTCTCCAAGTCTTGGAACTTTCTTAAGCTGTTTTCTATCTTCAAAGGCTCCGTTTTCAGCTCTGTAGTTCACAATATTTTCAGCCATTTTTTCTCCAATTCCGGAAACATAACTTAATAAAGATTTACTAGCTGTATTTAAGTTAATTCCTACAGAATTTACACATTTCATCACGGTAGAATCCAGTTCATTTTTCAATTGAGTCTGATCTACATCATGCTGATACTGCCCAACTCCAATAGATTTTGGATCAATTTTCACCAACTCAGCCAATGGATCAGAAAGTCTTCTTCCAATAGAAACCGCCCCACGAACGGTTACATCATAGGTTGGAAACTCTTCCCTTGCAATTTTGCTGGCAGAATACACCGAGGCACCCGCTTCCGAAACTACAAAAACCTGTAAAGGCTTATCAAAAGCAATTTTCTTAATAAAAAATTCAGTTTCACGGCTTGCCGTTCCGTTTCCGATAGAAATAGCTTCAATATTATAGGCATTCACCATAGAACGGATTTTTTTCATAGCCATTCCGGATTCATTCTGAGGAGCGTGAGGGTAGAGGGTTTCATTATGAAGAAGATCTCCCTTTTCATCGATACAAACCACTTTACAGCCGCTTCTGTAACCAGGATCAATCGCCAGAATTCTTTTTTCTCCCAATGGCGGAGCCAGCAGTAACTGACTCAGATTTTCAGAGAAGATCTCAATTGCTTTTTTATCCGCTTTTTCTTTAGCTTCCTGTAATGCTTCATTGGAAATAGCAGGTTCCAGAAGTCTTTTATAGCTGTCTTTAATCGCTAGAGCAATCTGTTCAGAACTTTCATTATTAGACTTGATAATCGCTTTTTCAATAAAATCGATGGCTTCTTCTTTATCAATCCCAACGTTGGTTTTCACAAAGCCTTCGGTCTCCGCTCTTAACATTGCTAAAAGTCTGTGAGAAGGGATTCTGCTGAGGTTTTCTTCCCATTCAAAATATTGGGAGAACTTCTGAGCATCTTCTTCCTCTTTTTTAGCCTTCACCACTTTAGAGGTAACAATAGCCTTACGTTGGAATAAACGACGCAGGTTCTTACGAATATACATGTTTTCATTGATCCATTCTGCCATGATATCTCTGGCTCCCTGGAGCGCGTCTTCCTCAGAAGGAACTTCATTATTCAAATATTTGGAAGCCAGAAACAATACCTCATTGTTCTTCTGGCTCATAATGATTTTAGCTAAAGGTTCCAATCCTTTTTCCTTGGCGGCATCAGCCTTGGTCTTTTTACGCTTTTTGAAAGGAAGGTATAAATCCTCCAGTTCTTGAATATCAAAGCTTTCTTCAATTTTTTGTTTCAGTTCAGGAGTTAAAGCACCCTGTTCTTCTATAGATTTTAAAATAGATTCCTTTCTCTTCATGATCTCCTCAAATTGTTTGCTGATCTTGGCGATCTGCTCAATTTGCGTTTCATCCAGGTTTCCGGTTTTATCTTTCCGGTAACGGGAAATAAAAGGAATGGTACAGTCTTCTGCTAATAATTGTAATGTATTGTTGATGCTCTTCTCAGAAATATCGAGATGCTTTTGTATAAATTCTACGGTCGTCATTGTTCTGTTTTCGGAAGGCTAAAATAACGTTTTAAAACGAAAAAAGGCGAGTTACCCCGCCTTGAATAGTTTTTCCTTTGAATTAAAATTTAATTGACAATTGCTATTGCCATTCCATCATATTCTTTTGCTCCTACGGTTTGCATAATAGTGGCGGTAACCTTTGGGTTGCCAGCCAGCATTTGATTAAAACGCTGTACCCCTCTCACTTTTTCATCATTGCTATTTTCATTCAAAATCTGGCCTTCCCGGATGACATTATCACAAATAATTATTGTTCCCGGATGAGAAAGTTGTAATGCCAGTTCAAAATATTCGGAATAAGGGGGCTTATCTGCATCAATAAAAATAAAGTCGAAAGCTTCTTCACCTGTAGCAATGAGTTCATTCAATACATCCATTGCTTTACCGATTCGTAAATCAATCTGGTCAGAAAGTCCTGCTTTTGCAATGTTTTGACTGGCAATATGAGCGTGATGAGGATTAAATTCTACTGTAATCACTCTACCGTCTGCAGGAAGTGCTCTGGTCATCCAAATAGTACTGTAAGCACCTAAAGTCCCCAACTCTAATACACGTTTAGCCTTGCAGGTAAGAAGCATCAGTTGAAGAAACTTCCCCTGTGTAGGAGAGATACTGATTTGAGGCATGGAAGCATCATCGAGAGATTGAATGGTTTCCTGAAGTACAATATCTTCGGGAGCCACCAGATTGCTGATATATTGATCTACCTTTTCAAATAATTGCTGATTCATATTTTTGATTTGATTGAAACGAAGGTAGTGAATTTAAAAATCAGCAATACATTATTTTACCATTAAAAATAAAAAAGGCAAATTGCCTAGCCTTGAATGTTTTCACAACTGCTTTAAGCCACAAAGAGTATCCAATAGAGCTATGATTAATCACAAAGACAATAATTTTTGAAATCAATTCACATGAAAACAATCCTATTGAAGTAATAAAAAATAGAATAACGTGATCATTAAAAAATATAAACAGTTATTAGCTTTGATTGCTCAAAATTCATATTTCAAACAAACATTTTTTTGTCTTCAATGTCTTTGGAGGTTTTTCATACCACAAAAAGAACGATTTCATTAAACAGTGACATAATTGGCACACGCATTGTTAATGTTAAAGCAAGTTTTGAAGAAAAGCTTTGTTTAACACCACATCATTTACTAATAATTCATTTTGAACTTTTGCCTCCCTATTGACACGGGAGGTTTTTCTTTTTATTTATGCATGATTTATGGAAATAATTTAGCGGTTTATTTGATTATTGCAAAAAATCAAACTGAAAGAAGGACCTTGTAAGTAACTGGATCAGGTATACATTTTCCATTAAAGAGTTGTGATTGATCACGAAGAAAGTAACTCAGAAAATAAATATAAACAAAAAAAATCCCTCTAATCGAGGGAGCTTTTTTATACAATTGGAATACATCTGCATGAGCAAGGTACCCCAAGCATTGGATCACATACTCCTAAGTCTTCGCAAACATACATATAACCAGCTTTGCAAAACTCAATTCCACCTTTAATTGATTTTAGATTTTCTCTTGTGACTTTTTTGAAATTTTTCATGGTATAATTTTAATTTGTAAGTGCTAAATATATAAATTATTCTTAGTTGAGGGATTTAACATAAAAATATTTTTGGAAATATCTGGATGTATCTTTAAAACCAACAGATTTTCCTATGGACAACATAAAAATCAAAATAGGATGATGAAATAAATATTTTCAATTTTCGTTTATTTCTTACCATGTTACAATTCCTAACGTTGGTAGCGAAATTTACATTTCTTGATGTATGATAAGAGAAGACCCACAAGGTTTGTCTATTTTTGTACCCGAAAACAATAAACTTTTTTAAACAGTTCAATAATATGAAAAAAATTAGCGTAATTGCATTAGTAGCAGTAGGATTGATGGCTGCATCATGTACCAATAAAGAAAAAACAGATACATCAGTAGCTACCGAGCAGGCAGTTGCTGAAAGTAAAGGTGAAGTATTAGCAGTAGACGCTGCCACTTCTGTAGTAAACTGGAAAGCTTTCCACAAAGGAGGTTTTGCTCCTCGTTGGGGAACTCTTAACGTAAAATCAGGAGATCTGAGCATTGAAGGAGGACAAGTGGTAGCTGGAAACTTCAATATTGATATGACTTCTATTAAAGTTGATCCTGCATCAGTAACTGAAAAAGATAAAAAACCTGCGGACCTTGAAGCTCACCTTAAGAACCCTGATTTCTTTGATGTAGAGAAAAACCCAACTTCAGACTTTAAGATTACAAGTGTATCAGACCTGAAAGAAGCACCAAAAGATGCGGTAGCAGGAGCTAACAAAACAGTAAGCGGAAACCTAACATTAATGGGTAAAACAATGAATGTTACTTTTCCTGCTAAAGTAGATGTAGCAGATAATACTGCGGCTATCCAGGCTAAATTTACTGTGAACAGAACAGACTGGGGTATCAAATTCGGAACTACTGAAACCGATCCTGCAGAATGGATGATCAGCAAAGACATCGAAATTGCAATTGATGTAAAAGCAAAAAAATAAGTTAATAAACTTTCTATAAATAAAGAGCTGCCTTGATCAAGGCAGCTCTTTTTCTTTTCCCTAATGAAATGGGTTGTGTAATGGATTTTATACCCTATTCAAATGATAAAAGTGGCCTATTACCCTTTTTTAATAGGCGATCTTTAATTTTTTTAAGATTTGATAACACCTGGACGGCATTATTTTTTCTTTCTATATAAAGATAACATCCAAAATCATAATATCATGTCAAAAAAAATTGCAATTCTCGCTACTAACGGTTTTGAAGAAAGCGAACTCCAATCGCCTAAAGAGTATTTGGAACAACAGGGGTGGACTGCTCATGTGGTAAGCCCTGAAGGAGGAACAATCCGATCATGGGCTGAAAAAGATTGGGGAAAAGAATACCATGTTGACAAAACACTGGCTGAAGTGAATGCTTCTGAATACGATGCTTTGGTTTTGCCCGGTGGCGTTATCAATCCGGATCAGTTAAGAACAAATGGACAGGCATTGGCATTTGTAAGAGATTTTTTTATACAAAATAAACCTGTTGCAGCAATTTGCCACGCACCGCAGATTCTCATCAATGCAAAAGTCGTGAATGGAAGGAATATGACTTCTGTGAAATCAATCAGTAGAGATTTAATCAATGCCGGAGCCCATTGGGAAGATCGTGAAGTTGTGGTGGATAATGGTCTGGTAACCAGTAGAACTCCAAAAGACCTTCCGGCCTTTAATGCTAAGATGGTAGAAGAGTTTAAAGAAGGAAAACATGTAGGGCAAGGTTTATAATGTCCCCAAAAAATATATGATTATAGAAGGCCCGGAATTTAAAATTCCGGGCCTTGATGATGGATGATCTTATAAAATTTTAGATTTTTTTAGAAGATATACAGTATCTAATTAACTATGCGAGATAAAATTAATTAAAAATCCATGAGTTTTGAGTACGTACACAATATTCACTTCCCAGGTAAAGAGGGTTGCCATGTTTTTCAGACCAGAATCCATCCAATATGTCCTGGCTCAGACAACGGTACACCGCTACACCTTTATAGGTTTTGCAGTCATCACCTTCATAATTAAAGTTAAGAACTAAAATCCGGTCTTTATAAAACCCTGTTCCGTTTTGTATATGATCGCCAATGATCCATTGGGCAATGATGCGGGCATTTTCATCAACAGATAAAGTTAATGTACCCTGATAAGAAACCTGGTCAGATGATTCCTGATTGCTTCCTTTGATAGAATAGGTACCTGCCAAATCATGTACTGTCATTGATTCATTTTTTATGGGTGGCAAATTTAAAGAAACTTATTCTGATAAACCGTACAAATATTACGTAGGAAAAAAGACATTAACCAGATGGCTTTCTCTATGTATAAATTAAACTTATTTTTGCAGGAAATTAATTTTATAATGATTCCTTTTCTGTTAATCACTAACCTTATTACCTTTGGCGTTTTCGGATTTGATAAACTGCAGGCCAAAAGACATCAGTGGCGGATTTCTGAGAATGTCCTTTTAGGTCTTTCATTGATAGGGATTGTAGGTGCTGCTGCAGGAATGATTATTTTCAACCATAAAGTTTCCAAAAAATCTTTTCTTGTAAAATTTTTCATAGTGCTTTTAATTGATGTTGTATTATTGTACAGGCTAATAAGACATTGATTGATAAAAAAACAGCCTTAATGGCTGTTTTTTTATTAATTGTTAATAATACCAAATGGCTTCCATGTATTCGTTCCATCAGTTGTATTGACCCACCCAATTGGCATATTAACAGAAGGACCGGTATTCAGAATAATATCACCTCGCTTCCAGTCAGGAGAAGAAACCGAAGGAAAAGTATCTGCATAAGTTATTTTTACTTTTCCCAAATGAAGAGAATCATTCAAGTTTTGATAGTAAACCGTTCCCAGGTTGTCATTGGTAATAAAATTACCTGTAATATTGGGACTAATGTCAGATAAGCATTTATTGTGGGTAATGGTTGTCTTTAATCCGGAATCTGCTCTGATATCATATACTTTGAAATTTTTAATCGAATTTCCCCTTACATCATCATAAAGAGATTCTTTTCCCATAATATTAACGCCAATGGAGGTGTCATCCGGTATTGCATTGTCGTAAATTAATATATCATTGTCAATAATTTTATTTCCTCTTGTAAATGAAGAATTCTTGACGCTATTGGCTAAATAGATTCCGTATCCGGGGTGGGAAAGTGCAATGTAATTACTGTTAATATTCCAGTTATGGCTCTCTGCTCCAATCACAATTCCAATATGTCTGCAGAAATCAATCATACTGTTGAGTACATTAACGTGAGAAGTTTTTTCAGCGTAAATTCCCTGATAAACATTAAAGATAAAAGTATCAATAATTCTCCAGCCTTCTTGTGAAGTGCCTCCGTCAAAAAAGATACCTTTACTGTCAGGTATATCTATAAGTTCTTCCTCTCCTGTTTGCTGGTTTATTACTTTGACATCTATCGAAATGCTGGTATTGTTGGAAATTTCATTGTTCACGGAATTGTTTTTGATATGCATTCCTGTCTTGCAATTACCAATTTTTATAGTCTGAATTTGGGAAGACCAAAGATAATTTGCTTCCAGTCCTGTTTGATAACCATTGATGGCAAGATCTTTTAAAATAATATCATAAGCATGAACCTTCGGTGTTCCGATTATTTTAATACCTGTAAAACTATTAGGGGTTGTTGTGTAAAGAGTTGCATTATAAATTCCGAATCCTTCCAAAACAGTACCAGAAGCATTGATTGTAATCTCTTGCCCATTAATAACAGTCTTGTATGCGTTAATGATAATACCATGATTATTATTGGTTATAAGAAAAGGAGGTAAATCTAATTGACTTTTAGTAGAGGAACCTGTAATTTTAATGGCTTTATTGATCTGCAAAGGCTGATAAAGCATATATCTCCTGTTATCAAGCTTCAGAACCTGTCCGGCTTCCATTTCATCAATCAGCTTTTGGATTTCAACGGAATCATCGGTCATACCATCTCCACGAACATCTGCAATTGTAATAGAAATATCATCAGTAATAATTCTTTTATAGTATGAAACCGGACCATTGCCGTTTTTTTTAATACGGTATAGGTATTTCCCGTCAGGAACAGGAAGATCTTGTTTTTTAAAATTGGCAACTTCACCACTGAAAGAATCAATCAAACTTACAATGTTAAGATCCAAAGCAGGATCTGAAGATGAAAAAAAAGCATCAATGGTTAAGAGATTTAAATTGTTTGTCATTTTTTTTTGTTTTTGGTGATTAATAAATAGGAAATACTCTTGCTAGAATGTATTGAGACAAAGATAAAATAGAGTAGCGACAGAACTTGACGTGTAATATTTTATTATAGAATAGTGTAAAGAGCTAGATTTTAAGTGAGTTATGATTAAAAAATATTTTTTGAATTCAGTTTTTTCTTACATTTATCATTCAACAACAAAAACAATATAACTATGAAAAATGTAAGAAAAATTACCAGAAGTGAAATGAAAACACTGACAGGAGGAATTGCAAAAGGAATGGTGAGATGTAAGGATCCCGATACTTGTACATTGAGATGGGGATGGCCTACAGGATCTTCAAGTAATTGTGATGAAATGTCCATTATTTGTGGAGATGCACCGGCAGTTGATCCATGTGATTCGTCTTTATGTCCATAACCGTTTAAGAGTGTTTTTTCAACACTCTTTTTTTATACCTCTGTAAACGTGTATTTTAAACAGAATGTTAATTATTTATCCAATAAAATTGTTTTTCATTAAAAATCACTATTTTTGCACTCGTAAAAATCCTATATGCAAAACATTAGAAATATTGCGATTATCGCACACGTTGACCACGGGAAAACGACTTTGGTTGACAAAATCATCCACGCAACCAACATTTTCAGAGAAAATCAGGAGAGTGGAGAATTAATTATGGATAACAATGATCTTGAAAGAGAAAGAGGGATCACCATCTTATCCAAGAATATTTCTGTTACTTATAAAGACACTAAAATTAACGTAATTGATACTCCTGGTCACGCGGATTTCGGTGGAGAAGTAGAGAGAGTATTAAAAATGGCTGACGGAGTTATCCTGTTGGTGGATGCGTTCGAAGGACCAATGCCACAAACAAGATTCGTACTTCAGAAAGCTTTAGAATTAGGATTGAGACCATTAGTGGTTATCAATAAAGTAGATAAACCAAACTGCCGTCCGGACGAAGTTCACGACCAGGTATTTGATTTATTCTTCAACCTTGAAGCTACTGAAGAGCAATTAGATTTCCCAACATTCTACGGTTCTTCTAAGCAAGGTTGGTTCAACACTTCATTAGAACAAACTGAAGATATTTTACCATTATTAGATGGTATCTTAGAACATGTACCAGCTCCAAAAGTAACTGAAGGGAACCTTCAGATGCAGATTACTTCTCTTGATTTCTCTTCTTTCTTAGGAAGAATTGCAATCGGAAAAGTAACAAGAGGAGAGATCAAAGAATCTCAATGGATTGGTCTTGCACAGGCAGATGGAAAAGTGTTGAAAGGTAAAGTAAAAGAACTTTACGTTTTCGAAGGATTAGGAAAGAAAAAAGTAACTGAAGTTCAAGCTGGAGATATCTGTGCTGTAGTAGGTTTCGATGCATTCCAGATCGGTGACTCTTTCGTAGATCTTGAAAATCCTGAACCATTGGAAAGAACAGCAATTGATGAGCCTACATTGAACATGACGTTCTCTATCAACAATTCACCTTTCTTCGGTAAAGACGGTAAATATGTTACTTCTAACCACCTAAAAGAAAGATTAACTAAAGAATTAGAGAAAAACTTAGCATTAAGAGTTCAACAAACTGATGATGCTAACACGTTCTTGGTATTCGGTAGAGGTATTCTTCACTTATCTGTTTTGATTGAAACAATGAGAAGAGAAGGATATGAAATGACAATCGGTCAGCCACAGGTTATCCTAAGAGAAATTGACGGAGTAAGCTGTGAGCCTTACGAATCTTTAGTAGTTGACGTTCCTGAAGAATACGCATCAAGAGTTATCGACTTGGCAACTCAGAGAAAAGGTGACCTTCACATTATGGAAACAAAAGGAGAAATGCAGCACATGGAATTCGAGATTCCTTCAAGAGGTTTGATCGGACTTCGTTCTCAAATGCTGACTGCTACTGCTGGGGAAGCTATCATGGCTCACCGTTTCACAGAATATAAGCCTTTCAAAGGAGCTATTCCAGGAAGAAACAATGGGGTATTGATCAGCAAAACTACAGGTCCTGCTACAGAATATTCTATCGCTAAATTACAAGACAGAGGTAAGTTCTTTGTTGATCCGGGTGAGGAAATCTACACAGGGATGATCATTGGAGAGCAAAATAAACCTGGAGATCTTGTAGTAAACATCGTAGAAGCAAAACAGTTGAACAACATGAGAGCTTCTGGAAAAGATAAAGATACAGGGGTTGCACCAAAAATCTTATTCTCTCTTGAAGAGTGTATGGAATATATCCAGGCTGACGAAGCGATCGAGGTAACTCCAAACTTCATCAGAATGAGAAAGAAAATCCTTTCTGAAGAAGAAAGAAAAAGAGTTGAAAGATCAGCGAAAGCGTAATCATTTCGATTTACAATCAATATCATATAGAAAAGCCTCGAATTTTTCGAGGCTTTTTTTCTAAAGAATAGGAAAAAATGTTTATTTTTTCACAACAATATCCAAAGTATTAAAATTTAATTTAAAGTAGTTTTGCGGCTATGAAAATGAGTAAACTAAAACTTATCGTTTTAATGGGAGTTCTAGCGTCTTACAGCATCTCATGTTCTACTCAGAACAATGTAACAAAGACCCCTCCTGTTAAAAATACAACAAAACCTAATACCAATAATACTACCAATCAGCCAAAACCTCCTGTAGCAGTAAAGCCTACACCGGGAACTTCAACGGAAGAAACATTCAGAACCAATCTTCCTGAAATTAACAGAGAATTCCGTGGTGCTTGGATTGCCAGTGTTGCCAATATCAACTGGCCATCTAAAAACAATCTTACAGTAGAGCAACAGAAAGAAGAAGCTATCAGTATGCTGGATATGCTGAAAGATAATAACTTTAATGCTGCTATTTTTCAGATCAGACCTTCTGCAGATGCTTTATATACAAGTAATATAGAACCTTGGTCTTACTTTTTAACCGGAGAAACAGGATCAGCACCTTATCCAAACTATGATCCGTTATTATTCTGGATCGAAGAAGCTCACAAAAGAGGACTGGAATTACACGTTTGGTTAAATCCTTACCGTGCCCACCACACCAATGGAGGTAACGTCAATAAAATGTCAATGGCCAACAGAATGTCTGACATTGTGGTAAGATTAAAAAATGGGATGTACTGGTTTGATCCGGCTAACCCAAAAACACAGGATCATGTATCCAATGTAGTAAAGGATATCGTAAAAAGATATGACATTGATGCCATTCATTTTGATGATTATTTTTATCCGTATGCTACTTACAACAAAGGAGCTGATTTTCCTGACTATGCTTCATGGAATGTTTATCAAAGCAATGGCGGAACTTTATCAAGAGCAGACTGGAGAAGAGATAACGTAAATAAATTTGTAGAACGTATCTACAAAGAAATTCATGCAGAAAAAAATAATGTAAGATTTGGAATCAGCCCATTTGGAATCTGGAAGCCGGGATATCCGGCGGGAATTGTAGGATCTTCTCAGTTTGATGAGCTGTATGCGGATGCCAAATTATGGTTAAATAAAGGCTGGGTAGACTATTTTTCTCCACAATTGTACTGGCCGATTGATTCAAAAGGGCAGGGCTTCGAAGCATTGCTAAACTGGTGGCAATCAGAAAATACAATGAAACGTCACCTATGGCCAGGTTTGAATACTGTGGAGATTAAAACGTATGATCGTCCAACAGAAATCAAGAACCAAATTGATATCTCCAGAAAGATCCTCAAAAATGATGCAGGTGAAATCCACTGGAGTATTGCAGGATTGACTAAAAATCCGGGAATGCTGCCGACCCTGAAAAATGGACCTTACAGTGAAAAAGCATTAATTCCGAAATCGCCATGGATCAAAACCGTTCCATTGCAGACACCCACCTTATTTATTAGTGATAACGGAAGTTTTGCACAGACAAGATGGAGTACAAAAAATGCTTCAGAAGTTTTTCAGTGGGTACTTTTCAGCCAGTATGACGGAGTATGGCAAACAGAAATTTTACCATTGGATACCCTTTTTAAAGATGTTCCTAAGTTCAAAAATGGTAAAAAGTTGAATGGAGTAGCGATCAAAGCTATTGACAGATTAGGAAACGAAAGTGATTATATGGCAAAAAAAGTCAAATAAAGAAAAACTAAAGACCATATTGTAAAGGTCATTAAAGTTTTAATAAATATAAAAGGGTTTAACTTAAAGTTGAACCCTTTTTTTATCTTTTTATTTGAACCTTTGCACAGAGAAGATGAATCAGTTTCAAAGCCTGGAACCAAAGCAAAAAGAGATTATTTGAAGCTTTTGTGAAGGTTGCGCTTAAATAAAAATATCCTTATCTCCAGCTTTTGGAATTGATCCGAGAAAATCTAACATTTAATTTATCTATAGCTTTTGTCATTCTGAAAGAAGCTAAACGCAACTTGTTAAATCAATCGATGGAAATCAAAGATTGTAAACACTTAAGTGAACATTCTAGGCGTAGAACTTTCCAATTCCAATAACTAAAGTGTTAAAAATCTTTTGGTTAAGAAAATTGCAAAAATTTTATGCCGTTTTATTTTAGAATAACTATAAATTATTAGCTTAAAATAAAGAAAATCAGTATGATATATCTTGGTTTGAATTGGTTTTAAGTAAATTAAAAACCTTAGCGGAATCATTTTTGCATGATTAGTTTCATAATCACCAAAATATAACATTTATGAATACTAACAGACTTTCCGCAAAAGTGGAAAAAGCACTTAGTGACCAGATGAACAAAGAAATTCATGCATCACACGTTTTTCTATCGTATGGAATTTGGGCCGATGACAAAGGCTATCAGGGTATTGCTAATTTTCTTTACCGTCATTCTCAGGAAGAAAGAAACCATTCGATCAAATTCATGGAGTACATTTTAAACAGAGGCGGAAAGCCAAAAGTAGCAGCGATTCCTGCTCCTCCAGCTGATCCCAAAAGCCTTACTGCGTGTTTTGACGGGGTTTTCAAACATGAGGTAGACAATACCACCGCCATTTATAAAATCGTAGACCTTGCCATGGAAGAAAAAGACTGGGCAACATGGAATTTTATGCAGTGGTTTGTACAGGAACAGATCGAAGAAGAAACACTGGCCCAAAACTTAATTGATAAATTAAAAATTGCAGGCGGAGACCGTGCTACAGACGAATCATTATTCACTCTGGATATGGCAATGCAGTCAGCACCGAATGATGTTCCTCTGGCTCAGGAAGCTACCGGAAATAATCCATAAAAATCATCGGTGAAGTAAAAACTGTTTGAAAATCTGTCAGAATGCTGACAGATTTTTTTATTATGAAACTCTCTTAAAATTCACTATCTTTGCACGCTGAAAGTTCATAAATCAACAACTAAGGTGAAAAACATTGAACCTTAAACCTTGAACTTCCAACCTTAAACCTTAAACTTTGAATTTTACAATATGAAATGTGGAATTGTAGGCCTTCCGAATGTAGGTAAATCAACACTTTTTAACTGTCTGAGCAATGCAAAAGCTCAATCAGCGAACTATCCTTTCTGTACCATTGAACCAAACCTGGGAACAGTTTCAGTACCGGACCAGAGATTGTTTGAACTGGAGAAAATCGTAAAGCCTGAAAGAGTTTTACCAGCTGTAGTTGAAATCGTTGATATTGCCGGTCTTGTAAAAGGTGCCAGCAAAGGAGAAGGATTGGGGAACCAGTTCCTGGCAAACATCCGTGAGTGTGAGGCAATCATCCACGTCTTAAGATGTTTTGATAACGGAAATATCGTTCACGTAGAAGGTTCAGTAGATCCTTTAAGAGATAAAGAAATTATTGATATTGAGCTTCAGTTGAAAGACCTTGAAACAGTAGGAAAAGCAGTTGAAAAAGCTAAAAAATTCATCAAATCCGGTAAGAAAGAAGATATCCTTACTTACGAAACCCTTCAGAATTTACAGAAATTTCTTGAAGATGGGAAAAATGCAAGAGAATTTGCGATGGATGATTTTACAAAGTCAATCATTGCTGAAGTTCAGCTTTTAACCAATAAACCGGTACTTTACGTTTGTAATGTAGATGAAAATTCTATCAAAAACGGAAACGAATGGATTGGAAAGATCGAAGAAATGGCTAAAAATGAAGGAGCAGAAGTAGTAGTATTAGCTGCTCAGATCGAAGCTGACATCAACGAACTTGAAACTTTCGAAGAAAGAGAAATTTTCCTTGATGAGCTAGGTCTTACAGAACCGGGAGTAAACCGTTTGATCAGAAAAGCTTATGATCTTTTAAAACTTCAAACGTATTTTACAGCTGGAGTAAAAGAAGTAAGAGCTTGGACTATCGGACAAGGATGGACAGCTCCTCAGGCAGCTGGGGTAATCCACACAGACTTTGAAAAAGGATTCATTCGTGCAGAAGTTATTAAGTATAATGACTATATGACATATGGTTCAGAAGTAAAAGTAAAAGAAGCTGGAAAACTTTCTGTAGAAGGTAAAGAATATATCGTTCAGGATGGTGACATCATGCACTTTAGATTCAATGTATAAGAAAAAATATTAAAGTTAGTTTATAAAAAAGCGCTTCCATAATATAATTTGGGAGCGTTTTTTGCTTTTGTGAGAAAAACTGTACTATGAAAATTATTTATTTTACGATTATTGTCTTCTTTTTTTCATGTTCAAAGCCTATTGAAGATAAGTGCTTCATAGATAAGATGAATACTGAAGATGTTGTGATACAGGTTGGAGATCCCCAATCTTATACGCTAAAACAAATTCTTGCAGAAAAACCTAATTATCTAGAAATTACCAATCTTACTACATACCGGGACTTTAAAACAGACAGAGCCGAATTTCGTCTTCCAATAGCGGAGTTTGGAGAAAAGGGTGAAACAACTGAAACTAGCAATACAGTATTTGATGAAAAGTTTTCTGATCAGTTTGTATGTTTTGCAAAACAAAAGTCTGAAAATACCTTATATGGACTTGGGATGAACGGACTTGGATACTGGTTGCTAAAAATTGAAAATAATAAACCTTCTGTCTATTTTTTAGGGCTCAGTCCAAACCTGTATTATTTCAATAAAATTCAGCGGAATCTGATTGTTGAGGGAGATTACCTCCATATTGAAGGAAGTCTGGTGAAAATCGATAATCCTATTGATCGTGGTGGGTACAAAAACTATTCAGTGATTGAAGATGGCAAATTGTTTAAAATTAAACTGAAAGATCTAATACAGGATTCCGATCAGGATGGTTACAATGATATTTTTGAGAATAGTTTTGGACTCAATCCCCATGAAAAAGATACAGATGGTGATGGAATCAATGATTTTGAGGATAAGAACCCTATGTTCAGATCATCAGATAACAAATTCACCCGTCTTTATAATCAACTGGTTTCCGATACTTTTGTAGGGGCTGAAAAGTTGGATTATGAATTTCAGGTCTATCAAACAGACTGTGAATATTTTCATCAAATCAATCCTCCTCAAAAGGTATTATTTGTACCTGAAGACAAAAAGAAGCAAACATATTACACCAAAGTTGCTGACATTATTGAAGAAACAATTTCTCCAATACAGAAAAATAAAAAGAACCCGAACAGTTTTTATATTTATAAAGCAGGAGCTTTCTATAAAAATGATTATTCTGCAGATTATGAAAACGGAAAGTGGGTGCTTAAAGTGGTTGGTGGATATGTTATTTAAAATAATCTGATATTTCATGTACAAAAAACAAAAGCACTTTCAAACAAGTGAAAGTGCTCAAATTATAAAAATAACAAAAGGTTGATGTTTAGTCAAATGGTGGTTCAGGTACATACCAGCACTCCCTTTCGGTGCATCCTGTTCCTGTTATCATACATCGGCCGGTTTTATAATCTATACAAGAGTATGATCCGCCCATAATGGTTTTTAACGCTTTCTTATCTAATTTCTTTCCTTTATTCATAGTCATTGAATTGTGTGAATCGTTAATGAAACTAAGGAACAATTGGATCAGGTCTGCATTCTCTTTCTCCACAGCTTTTACTTGCTGTTTTGCATTGGCCGGTAAATAGGGCAATACATCTCATTAATCCTCCCATGATCACTCGTAATTCCCTTTTACTTAGTTTTTAGGATTGTTTGAGGTTGGGTTTTCCATAGTTTTCTTAAAGGATATATGTTCTTATGGTTCCAATATAGGTCTGCATTGTGGTTCTGCGCATCCCAGACCGAAAGCTCTGCATTGACCAGTCATAGGGTCTATACATTGCCTTAATCCTCCTGTAATACTTCTTAATTCTCTTTTGTTGAGTTTTTTCCCGTTGTTTAAGTTTTGACTTTTCATGATTATGATTTTTAAATGTTAGATTATTATCTTTTAAAAAGGAAAAGGAGGTTCAGGTGCATATCTGCACTCTCTTTCTGCGCATCGTATTCCGTTAGCGATGCAACGTCCCGTTTCTGGATCAAGACACATCTGTAATCCACCTTTGATGGATTTTAATTCCTTTTTGTTCAGTTTTTTACCGTTATTCATAGTATTAATTTTAAGAAGTTTGATGATTACTCTATAGTGATGGGTGCTGGTCTGCATTCTTTTTGTCCGCAGACAGGTGAAATAATGGTGCAGCCGTTGGGATATGGTGACTCACAGGGTTCATAGGGAGTTGGACAAAGTACTGGTTCCATACAATTAAGAAGTCCTCCTTTAATCGTGGTAAGCTCTTTCTTATTCAGCTTTTTCCCGAATTGTGAAATTTTTTTCTTCATGGTTCTGATTTTTAGTAGGTTAGTTTTATACGAATGTAGTAAAAATATTTATTCGTAAATCACTTTCTGTAGAAAAAATGTAATAAATATTTTGTTTTTATTAAAAATCAACTTTGTATATTTGAATTTTACAACTTGTTGATTATGGAGACAATAGCTCACTCTTCATTAGAGGATTTTTATAGGGAAATGACAGCCAAACTGGGGAAAAGCCTTGAGGATATTTTTCCTAAAGGTCTCCACAAAGATATTGGACATTTTAATGTATTCGATATCGCTCAAACCCTTGAAAAAGTAAGAAGCACTTCCGAAATGCCTTATAACAGGCGGAAATATTACAAAATCAGTTTGATTAGAGGAAAAAACAGAGCCGAATACGCCGATAAGACCATTACCATAGAAAAAAATGCGTTGCTGTTTGCTACTCCTAAAGTCCCTTACCATTGGATTCCTGAAGATGGGCAGCAATCTGGAAGTTTTTGTGTATTTACTGAAGATTTTTTCATGAAAGAAGCTTCTTATAATTCCTTGGAAACTCTGCCTATTTTTCAACCGGGAGCGGTGCCTATATTTGAAATTGAGGATGAATTGGCTGATGAAATAGAACTTCTTTTTAAAAAAGTAAAAAAGGAAATAGATTCAGATTATCTATTTAAGTATGATTTGATCAGGAATTACGTATGGGAGCTGATTCATTATGGTCAAAAGCTGCAGCCTGCTACAAAAATTTCAGTTTCAAAAGATGCTTCTATGAGGGTGGTGTCTTTATTTATAGAATTACTGGAAAGGCAGTTTCCTATTGAATCAAGAGAACAGCGGTTACAATTGAGAGCAGCCAATGACTATGCTGAAAGATTGTCTGTGCACGTTAATTATCTCAATAAAAGACTAAAAGAAAGCACTGGAAAAACGACTACGGAATTTATCGGTGACCGTATCATTCAGGAGGCAAAAATCCTTTTAAGACAAACCCAATGGAATGTATCTGAAATTTCTTACACGCTTGGTTTTGAAGAAATAGCCCATTTTTCAAACTTTTTTAAAAGAAAAACGTCATATACTCCTTTAGAATTTCGTTCATGATTTGAATTTTGCAAATTTCGGATTGATTCAGGTAAACTCTTTCTGATGGAAATATTCCAACTTTGTATCACTAAAACAACCAAAAATATGGAAGCAAAAACAAAAATAGCATTGGTAACCGGAGGAAGTCGTGGCTTGGGTAAAAATTCAGCCCTTAAAATTGCCCAAAAAGGACTGGATGTTATCATTACGTATAGAAGCAATAAAGAAGAAGCAGAAGCTGTAGTTAATGAAATAAAAGCTTTGGGTAGAAAGGGAGCCGCATTTCAGCTGGATACAAAAGACCGTAAAAGCTTTGATGCATTTGTGAAAGAAGTTACTGATCACTTAAAAGAGGCTACGGGAAATTCCCATATTGATTATCTTGTCAATAATGCAGGAACAGCTTTATATGCTCCGATTACAGAGGTTACGGAAGAGCAGATGGAGGATATGCTGGATATTCATTTCAAAGGAGTATTTTTCTTAACTCAAAAATTATTGCCATTCATCAATGATGGTGGCGGGATTATTAATATCTCTTCAGGACTGGCAAGATTTGCAACACCCGGCTCATCAGTCTATGGTTCTATAAAAGCAGGAGTGGAAATGCTGACTAAATATATGGCCAAAGAATTGGGATCAAGAAAAATAAAGGCTAATGTAATTGCTCCGGGAGCTATTGAAACCGATTTCGGTGGCGGAAGAGTAAGAGACAATAAAGAAATCAATGATATGGTAGCTGGTTCTACTGCTTTAGGCAGAGTAGGACTTCCTGATGATATTGGTGGAGTAGTGGCTTTTCTTTGTACCGATGATGCTGGCTGGATCAATGGACAGAGAATTGAAGCTTCAGGAGGAATGTTTCTTTAATAAAGAAAAAAATGATTACCTATTCACTTCTCTGAATTTTTCAAACAAGACAAATAAAAAACCGGTCATGCATACCGGTTTTTTTATTTTTTTAGACTACTAGTCAATCGGATCAACAGGAATGGGAAGTTGACATTCTTGTTCCTTGCATCCTGGCCCATGATAATAACAATAGTCTCCGTAGATTTTACATCTTACTTCTCCTCCTCCTGTTATCATTTTCAGTTCTTTCTTGGCTAATTTCTTTCCTCTGTTTAAATTTTGATTGTTCATGGTTTGATATTTAGAGAGTTACATATTAACGAATATACGGAAAACATTAATTGTAAATCCCATTTTAGAGAAAAAAATAAGTTTTATGACTTTCTCAAATTAATACAGATGTTGTGGTCTTGCCTGGAAATAGTAATGCAAAAAAATAAAAGTCTATCTCAAACCAGGGATAGACTTTCTAAATATAATTAAGAACTTTATAAATGTAGATTAAAAAGGAATTTTACATTCAGGTTCAGCACAGAACTTTCCATATTGTTTACATTCTGTAAAGCCTTCCGGTCTGCAGATTCTTAATCCGCCTTTGATGGTACTCAATTGCTTTTTGTTTAATTTTCTTCCGTTCAGTTGAATGTTGTTTTTCATAATATAGATTTTAATAAATTGGAGATTCTTAAGGTCTGCATATTTTTTGTCCACAATAAGGAGAAATCATGGCGCAGCCATTCTCGTCAACATTCGAATGGCAGGGCTCCATATGAGGAAGGCATATTTCCTGAGCAGGCATACAGTCCAGCAGACCTCCTGCAATGGTTTTTAATTCCTTTTTAGAAAGCTTTTTGGCTTGTAGAGAAGTTTGTTTTTTCATAATTCTGATTTTTAATGAGTTAGTTATACGAATATATGAAAAGTTTCAACAGTAAATCACCTGTTGAAGAAAAATGTTAATAGGGTTATGTCTTGTTTAGAGTTGAAAACTGGTTCTCTATGGATAAATAAAAAATTCAAATGGATTTTGAAAATGATTATACTCTTGAAAGGTTTTCAAGTGCTTTCTCTAATGTTTCCTCTTTCTTGGCAAAACATAAACGGATCACATTTTCATTGAGTTTGTTTTTGTAAAATGATGAAAACGGAACACTTGCCACCTTATGGTTGATGGTCAGTTCACTGGCGAAATCAAAATCATTTTTATCTGAGATTTTAGAATATTTTACTGCCTGGAAATAAGTTCCTTCACAATCTAGCAACTCGAAGGATGTTCCAGCAAGTCCTTGTCTTAGGAAATCTCTTTTTTCCTGAAAGAATTGATTAAGATAAAGGTAATGTTCATCGTTTTTCATATACTCCGCTAAAGCAAGTTGAATAGGAGTGTTTACACAAAAAACATTGAACTGATGTACTTTTCTGAACTCATCTGTTAAGGCTTTGGGAGCGGCACAATATCCTACTTTCCAGCCTGTAACATGGAAAAGCTTTCCAAATGAGGCTACAAGAAGACTTCTTTCTTTAAGTTCAGGATATTTACAGATACTTAAATGCTGTTTCCCGTCAAAAACAATATTCTCATAGACTTCATCACTTAAAATAAGGATCGAAGTCCCTTTGACCAATTGGATCAGCGCATTGATATCTTCTTCTTTTAAGATTTTTCCTGATGGATTATTCGGATTGTTGAGAATAATCATTTTGGTTTTATCACTTACCAGACTCTTTACAGCAGTCCAGTCGATTTGATAATCAGGAGCTTTCATTTCAAATCGTTTTACAATACCTCCAAAAAGCTCTACAGTAGGTTCATAACAGTCATAAGCAGGCTCAAAAATAATCACTTCATCATCTTTCTTGATAAAAGCAGCAATAGCGGTAAAAATAGCTTGAGTTCCCCCTGCGGTCACCGTAATTTCTGAATCCGGATGATAGGTGCTTTGATGACTGTTTTCTATTTTTCTGGCTATTTCTTCCTTTAAACCAATCATTCCTCCCAATGGAGCATATTGATTGAACCCTTTTTTTACAAAGTGATCTACATGGTTTAATAACTCGGAATCCGGCATGAAATCAGGAAATCCCTGAGAAAGATTAATTGCCTCGTTTTCATTGGCAAGCTGCGTCATTTGGCTGAAAATAGTAGTTCCTACATTGGAAAGCTTCGATAAAGGAAGTTGTATCATAAAAACAGATTTTGTTGATCCCGAATTTAATGAATTATTTAAAGCGCTGTTCATTTAAATACTTCTATTCTTATCAATGTTTCTAATGCAGTAAAAGTTACTTTTTTAGGTTATGTACTCATAGATATATGCATCAATGACGCTATTTGTGGCATTTAAATATCTGCGTAATCAGCAAAATCTGCGAGAGTTTTTTAGGTTGGAAAATGCAATGGCGCAAAGAATTAATAATAAAGATTGTTTTTAAGGCGCAAGAGGATCCAAGGTTCTCAGCAAGGAAAGCTTTCAAAATATTTTCATCATCATATTTTATACATTAATAAAAATCATTCGTGAATTCGTGGCCATTACGGAAGTACATTTTACAGTACAGCATTTTTTCGGAGATAAAAATCTTGCACACTACAACTGCATGAATTTAAAAGAACTTGGCGTTTTCGCGATTTTCCAACAAATCACTGTCCATTTTTATCAGAAAAAAATAATTTAAACAATTGTTTGAAAAAATAGAACTTTTGCTTTTAAATATGTTCAGTGATGCTTATATTTGTTATGCTAAAAATAATATAAAACCAATGATCATGAAAATTAAGAAGATTGAGTTTCCTGCAAGATCTATTTTGTCTCAAGGAAGAGAAAAGTTTGATTATATGGATAGTTTTGAAGGTGGACTGGTAGGAAACGGGCAGAATTTCAATATTACACAAATAGGGAAAGCTTTTTTTACAAGTGGACCAAAATGGGGGAAGAAAATGTTTGCTATCAGGAATAAGATGGTAGGATTATTTGGTTTGAAAACAGGTGCAGAGACTGATCCGGAGAAAGATGCCGACAGCTTTACCTGTGAGGTAGGAGAGTGTATAGGTATTTTTAAGGTTCTTGATAAAACCAGCAATGAAATTATTCTTGGTGAAGATGATAAACATCTGGATTTCAGAATTTCTCTTTTGTTTGATAAGAACCAGGGTGGACAGGATGAAAATTCTTTAACAATTTCCACTACAGTAAAGTTCCATAACTGGCTGGGAGTATTGTACTTTTTACCAGTACGGCCGTTTCATAAGCTCATTGTTCCGGCTATGCTTAAAAATATAATAGGCAAGCTGGAAAGTGCGGCATAATAATTTCAGAGGGTAAGTGTCGGAACACAGACATTTACCCTTTTATATTTCATTCAATTAAGTCTACTTTTTTGTGATGATAATCTTGATTTCAGGAAGAATGTTGATAAAAAAATGAAGATTAAAATTCGGATAATTTTGGACAATTTCGTACTTTTGTATGTTTGCTGAAATCATATATGTCACAAGAAATAAATCCAACCTACTCGGAAGATAATATCAGAACCCTCGATTGGCAGGAACATATCCGTCTGCGCCCCGGAATGTACATCGGGAAGCTCGGTGACGGGTCCTCTGCTGATGATGGTATTTACATTTTACTTAAAGAAATCCTGGATAACTCCATTGATGAGTTCAGGATGAGATCCGGTAAAAGAATTGAAATAAAACTGGATGACGGAAAGGTCACTATTCGTGACTTTGGCCGTGGAATTCCGTTGGGGAAGGTAGTAGATGCCGTTTCCAAAATGAATACCGGAGGTAAATACGACAGTAAAGCATTTAAAAAATCTGTCGGACTGAACGGGGTGGGTACAAAAGCTGTAAATGCCCTTTCAGACTATTTCAGAGTACGTTCTTTCCGTGATGGGAAAATGAAGGTGGCGGAATTCTCCCGCGGGATGATCAAAGAGAACTTTGATGAAAAAGAAACCTCGGACAGAAACGGAACCGAAATTTCATTTATTCCGGATGGAGACATCTTCCTGCATTTCAAATACAGAAAAGAGTATATCGAAAGAATGCTCCGGAATTATGCCTATCTGAATCCGGGATTGAAAATAGTATTCAACGGGGAAACCTATTTTTCTGAAAATGGTCTGAAAGACCTTTTAGAGGAAGAACTGGAAAGTGATATTCTTTATCCGATTGTTCATTTAAAAGGGGAGGATATTGAATTGGCAATTACCCATTCTGATAAATCACAAACGGAAACTTATTTTTCATTCGTTAACGGACAGAATACAACACAGGGGGGTACGCACCTTAATGCTTTCCGTGAAGCCTATGTGAAAACGATCCGTGAGTTTTTCAATAAGAATTTTGATGCTTCCGATATTAGGAAATCAATCATTGCAGCCATTTCCATCAATGTAGAAGAACCGGTTTTCGAATCCCAGACCAAAACAAAGCTGGGATCTAATGATATGGGACCTAACGGACCTACCGTAAGGACTTTTATTATTGATTTTCTTAAAAGTAAGCTTGATAATTTCCTACATAAAAACCCTGAAATAGCTGAGGCCATCCAAAGAAAAATTCTGATCTCTGAGAGAGAGAGAAAAGAACTTTCCGGAATCCAGAAGCTGGCAAGAGAAAGAGCTAAAAAAGTATCTCTGCATAATAAGAAACTTCGTGACTGCAGACAGCATTATAACGATCAGAAAGCTGAGAGAAAAGGAGATTCACAGATTTTTATTACCGAGGGAGATTCTGCATCAGGATCTATCACCAAATCAAGAGATGTAGAAACACAGGCGGTATTCTCATTAAAAGGAAAGCCGCTGAACTGCTATGGATTGACGAAGAAAGTGGTGTATGAAAATGAAGAGTTTAACCTTCTTCAGGCTGCTTTGAATATTGAAGAAAGTTTGGAAGACCTGAGATACAATCAAGTAATTATTGCAACGGATGCCGATGTTGATGGAATGCACATCCGTTTGTTGATGATTACCTTCTTCCTGCAATTTTTCCCGGATCTGATTAAAAATAATCACCTTTATATCCTTCAGACCCCATTATTCAGGGTTAGAAATAAAAAAGAGACAAGATATTGTTATTCAGAAGCAGAACGGGTAAAAGCCTTGAATGAACTTGGGAAAAATCCTGAAATTACACGATTTAAAGGATTAGGGGAAATTTCTCCGGATGAATTTAAGCATTTCATCGGAAAAGATATCCGTTTAGAACCGGTAGTAATTGGAAAAGATCAGACTATAGATCAGCTACTGGAGTTTTATATGGGAAAAAATACACCAGACAGACAAACTTTTATCCTTGAGAACTTAGTGGTGGAAGATGATTCTGATATTGATAAAAAACACATTCTTGATGAAGTAAGCAGCTAATACCTGATGAGCACCATATAAGAATCACAATGAGATTAAGTAACCGTAGTAAAGCATCATTTTATAACTTTATAAGCACGCTGTTGATGATGATGGTCGTGTTTGGAATTGCAGGATTTTTAGTTAATAAATATAGATTTCATACGCTAGGCAATGAAAGCTATATGATGATAATTGTTCCCATATTGCTGTTGATTACCTTTCATCTTAACGGACGACAGATTTTTGAATATGACAGTGACGGTGAAGCACTGCATTTTAAAAACAGGAATATCATTCCTTTTTTAAGCAAACCTCTTCACGATGAGTTTCCGAAATATAAACTTATAAAATATGACGTAGTTCGTATTTTCTTTATCAAAAGATTATACATTACCGTCTCAAGTAAGAATAATGGTTCTACTATGTTAAAGTACCAGATTTCTTACCTGACCAGAAAAGAAGTAAACGATTTAAAACTCTCTCTGAATAAAGTAGTAAAAGCTAATAAAGAGAAAAAAGATTAATATAACAGATGACGACAGAAGAATATTCGCATGAGGGTGAAAGCTTAAAGAAAGTTTCCGGCCTTTATAAAGACTGGTTTCTGGATTATGCTTCCTATGTAATTTTGGATAGGGCAATTCCTTCGGTGTTTGACGGGTTAAAACCGGTTCAGCGAAGAATTATGCACTCTATGCGGGAACTGGAAGATGGCCGTTACAATAAAGTGGCCAATATCGTGGGAAATACCATGAAGTATCACCCTCACGGGGATGCATCTATTACAGATGCCATGGTGCAGGTAGGACAGAAAGAATTACTGATTGATACCCAGGGAAACTGGGGGAATATCTACACAGGAGATTCTGCTGCGGCAGCGAGGTATATTGAAGCCAGGCTGACTCCTTTTGCCCTGGAAGTAGTCTTTAATCCTAAAACTACGGAATGGACAAAATCCTATGACGGTAGAAATAATGAACCCGTTGATCTTCCTGTAAAATTTCCATTACTTCTTGCTCAAGGGGTGGAAGGAATTGGAGTAGGACTTTCCACAAAGATTCTTCCGCATAACTTCAATGAGCTTATCAATGCATCTGTAGCTTATTTAAAAGGAAAGAAATTTGAGATTTATCCGGACTTTTTAACAGCGGGTTACCTGGATGTATCAGAATACAATGATGGTCACAGAGGCGGAAAGGTAAGAGCCAGAGCTAAAATCACCCAAACAGACAAACACCTGTTGGTAATCTCTGAACTTCCTTATTCCAAAACAACGAGTGACCTAATCGATTCTATCCTAAAAGCCAATGAGAAAGGAAAGATCAAGATCAAGAAAATTGAAGATAACACTTCCGATAAGGTTGAGATCCTGATTCATATTCACAACGACGTATCTCCGGATAAAACGATTGATGCCCTGTATGCCTTTACAGACTGCCAGGTAACAATCTCGCCGAATGCCTGTGTGATTGTTGGTGATAAACCAATGTTTATGAATGTTTCTGATATTCTGAAAATGAATACGGATCATACGGTATCATTGCTGAAAAAAGAACTTGAAATAGAACTTCATGAGCTTCAGGAAAGCTGGCATTTCTCTTCACTGGAAAGGATTTTCATCGAAAACAGGATCTATCATGATATTGAAGAAGTGAAAACCTGGGAAGATGTTTTGAAAACCATCGACAAAGGATTGAAGCCTCATACCAAGCATCTTTTAAGAGCAGTGACAGAAGAAGATCTTTTAAGATTAACCGAGATCAGGATCAAGAGAATTTCGAGATTTGATTTAGATAAATTTAAAGAAAATATAGCCTCTCTTGAAGGTAAAATAGAGCAGGTAAAACATCATCTTGCCAATCTGATAGCCTATGCTATTGAGTATTATCTGAATATCCAGAAAAAATACGGAAAAGATAGACAGAGAAAAACAGAACTTAGAATCTTTGATACCATTGATGCAACCAAAGTAGCTGTTGCCAATGAGAAGTTCTATGCTAATTTTGAAGAAGGCTTTATCGGAACATCATTGAAGAAAGATCAGTATATGTTTGATTGTTCAGATATTGATGATATCATTACTTTCAGAAAAGACGGCAGCATGAAGGTGGTAAAGGTGGAAGCTAAAACATTTATCGGAAAAGATATTCTCCACGTTGCCATATGGAAGAAAAATGACAAGCGAACTGTGTACAACATGATCTACCGTGAAGGCAGGGAAGGTCCTTATTACATGAAACGTTTCTCTGTAACCGGGGTTACCAGAAATACAGACTATCCGTTAGCTTCAGATAAAAAAGGTTCAGAAACATTATACTTTTCAGCCAACCCGAATGGAGAAGCAGAAACCGTTACAGTTCTTTTAAAGCCAAATCCTAGAATCAGAAAGAATAAAATGGAGATCAATTTCTCTGATCTTGCGATTAAAGGACGTGATTCTAAAGGAAACCTGGTGACCAAATATGCAGTGAAGAAGGTAGACCTTAAAGAAGAAGGCGTTTCTACACTGGCTCCAAGAAGAATCTGGTTTGATGATACGGTAAGAAGACTGAATGCTGATGTAAGGGGTACCTTATTGGGCAGTTTCAAAGGAGATGATAAGATATTAACAATCAATACCAATGGAGAAGTAAAGCTAGTTTCTTTTGATTTAGGAAACCGTTTTGATGATGATTATCTGGTATTGGAAAAATGGAAGCCTGAGCAGCCCATTACTTGTATTTATTATGATGGTGAAAAGCAGATCTATTTTATCAAAAGATTCCTGCTGGAAAATACAGTGAATGTACAGACCTTTATGCCATCTGAACATCCGAATTCATTCATAGAGAATGTCATCGTTGCCAATGATGTAACGGCAGAAATTATTTTTGCAAAAGATAAAGGGAAAGAACGGGATCCGGAAACCATTAATATCGACGAATTTATTACCATAAAAGGAATAAAAGCGATAGGAAATCAGTTTACGAAATTTAAGATAAAAGCCATTAATATTACAATTCCCGAACCTGTAGAAGAAGAGCCGGAAGTATATGAAGATCCGGAACCAGCCGGGGATATGGATGAAGATGGAGGAATCATCGGAGATCTTTTCCAGGGTGAAGAAGAAAATGAAGCCGAGTAGGAGATACCAGCTTCTATTTAACAGTAAATAAAAACATCAGATGGATATATTTGTTTTGATTATTATTGCCGTTACTTGTGTATTCAGTTACATGGGGTTCAATAATACCGTTTTATTTGAAAAATATAAATTCAATGTTGGAGCAATTACCAACCGTAAAGAATATATAAGGCTGATAAGTTCTGCATTTTTGCATGCAGATTTTATGCACCTGTTTTTTAATATGCTTTCCCTATACTTCTTTCAGGGAGTGGTGGTTCACTTTTTTGGAAAAGTTGGATTCTTGATTATCTATTTCGGATCAATGATTCTTGGAAACCTATTTAGCTTACAGATTTACCAGAAACAGCCTTGGTATTCCGCTATCGGAGCTTCAGGAGCTGTTTCAGGAATTATTTTTGCATCCATTGCGATGGCTCCGAATGAGATCAGTGTAAACTTCTTACCGGGATGGTTATTTGGGACATTGTATTTCGGATATTCTGTTTACATGATGCTGAACCCTAAACAATGGGACAACCTGGGACATGCTGCCCATCTTGGAGGAGCATTTTTCGGGCTTGTATATTCTATTGTATTACACCCGCAGCTGGCCATGAGTAATATTTTATATCTCGGAGTCATGTCACTACCATTGATTTACCTGGGATACCAGATTTTTATCAGGAAGCGAATAAGATAAAAGCTTTTTTAATCTAAAATATCAAAACCAATGAACACATCAGAATTCAATAGTTTCATCGTGATACTTATCTATGGTTCATTGGTTTTGCTTTCTCTGCTGAACATTGCCAATCCTTTAAAGGTTAACCGGAAAGCCAATTTCTGGTTCGGAATTTTTCTCTTTCTTTGGTCTACGTTCTGGCTGGATGAAGTTCTTTTCCTCATAACTGGCTCAGTTATAGAATTTCACTCCTTATTCCCGATCCGGATTGTACAATATCTGACTCCTGTCTTTTTTTATTTCAGCGTATTATTTCATACCAATCCCTCTTTTAGATTTAAAATAACAGATGTAAAATTTCTGGTATTGCCAGCAGTATTTGTTGTATTTCTTGTATTGGTTAAACTGGGGTATACTCATCCTTTTGAGTTTCTAAGTATCATCCTGATCTTGGTCCAGGCATTGTTTTATACTGTTCTTTCTTATATCACCATCAGAAAACATCAGCGAAACATCCAGCAGTTTTCTTCCAATACCGAAGGAATTAATCTGAACTGGCTGGAATATATTATCTTGGTCATTCTTGCAGTGAATATTATTTATGTAGTATACAATCTGTTTTATGATCCTAAATCTTTAAATTTCTTTATCAATGCAGTATTCCTGGTGGTCATTTATTGCGTTGGGTATTATTCATTAAAACAGAAAGAGATTTATCCGTTAGAAGAAAAACAACGTGAAGAATTAATCTCTATTCAGGATGATGTTGACTCTGAAGAGGTAAAAAGGAAACTGATGCCGGATGAAGAACTCATAAGAATCAAAACGCAGCTTGAACATATGATGGAAACTAAGAAGCCCTATCTGGATAGTGATTTGAATCTCATCAAACTGGCAGATATGCTTACTGTTACTACTCATCATTTATCTTATGTTATCAATACTGGTTTTCAAAAGAATTTTTTCCAATATGTGAATGAATTCAGGGTTGAATATGCGAAACAGCTTCTTAAAGATTCCGGAAGTAAATTATCCATTCTGGGAATCGCTTATGAGTCAGGTTTCAATTCCAAGACTTCCTTCAATACCACTTTCAAAAAAGTGACCGGGCAAACTCCTTCCGAATTCAAAAAATAAGTTCCGATTTATAAACTTTTACTTTGTAAATATGTTTAATTTGTTGATTATTAGCTGTTTGATTTTGATTTATTTTTAGATTGAAAATAGGTTCGTTCAGATAATCCGGAACATTCAAAGGAGTTTTCCATGATAGCTTTGTACCGTAAAATTTAATCTTATGGATACCAAAGAATCATACGCTGTGGTGACGGGAGCAAGTCAGGGACTGGGAAAAGCCTTCGCTGAAAACCTGGCCAGAAAAAATATCAATCTTATTCTGGTAAGTCTTCCCGGTCAGAATTTAAAAGAACTTTCCCGGAATCTTGAAGAAAAGTACCCTATAAAAGCTTATTGCTATGAAGTAGACCTTTCCATTAATGAAAACGTAATGAAGCTTACAGAATGGCTTAATTCGTCTTTTAATATCCATATCCTGATTAATAATTCAGGTCTTGGAGGAACAAAGAAGTTCACTGAAGCTACACCGGATTATATCAACACCATTTTGCAGGTCAACGTAACCGCAACTTCTCTTATTACCCATCAGCTATTACCTAATCTTTTGAAACAGCCTAAAGCATATATTTTAAATGTTTCAAGTATGGCTGCATTCTCTCCTATAGGCTTTAAGACTGTATATCCGGCCTCCAAAAGCTTTATTCATTCCTTTTCAAGAGGGCTGCATGAAGAATTAAAAGATACAAATGTTTTTGTAAGCGTTGTGAACCCTGGTGCTATGAAAACCAATGCTGATGTCTGTAAAAGAATCGAAAAACAAGGCTTCTTTGGAAGACTGACGCTTTTAAATCCTGATAAAGTAGCGGCTCGGTGTATTCGGCAGTTATTTAAAAAAGATTCCGTAATTATGGTCAATCCAATAAGCTGGCTGATGATGAAGATTCTTCCCATATGGATTAAGCTTCCCCTGATGACTCAAGCGATAAAAAGAGAGATCGAGGCATGAAAAAAGTTTTTGTAACCGGAGCTACCGGGCTTCTGGGAACCAATGTTATCATTAAATTATTACAAAATGGTTATTCTGTTATTGCTCTGGTGCGCCAGAAAAGCAAATATCTGGGTGAAGAAAATGAAAACCTGAAACTGATTGAAGGTTGTATAAGCTCTGATCTGTCATTATATCTTGCCAATGTTGACTGTATCATTCATATAGCTGCAGAAACGAATCAGAACCTGATCCGTTATGAAGAGTATAAAAAAGTAAATTATGATATTACGGTGAATTTGTTCTCTCAGGCGGAAGCTTGTGGGGTAGAACGATTTTTGTTTGTGAGTTCGGCCAATACGATTGGATATGGAAGCCAGGAACATCCAGGAAATGAAGAAGAGCTTCAGAAATACCCTTTCACAGATTCTTTTTATGCACAAAGTAAACTGAATGCTGAAACTTACCTTTTGAAGAACTGTAAAAATACAAAAGTGGTCATTTTAAATCCCACCTTCATGATTGGGGCTTACGATACAAAACCAAGTTCCGGAAAGTTGATTTTTTGGGCCTGGAAAAAGAAACTGATCTTTTACCCAAAGGGAGGGAAGAACTTTGTTCATGTAGAAGACGCAGCCAATGGCGTAATGAATGCTATGGAAAATGGAAAGAATGGCGAAAAATATTTATTAGCCAATGAAAATTTAAACTATAGACAGTTTTTTGAAAAAATAAATGAAGCTGCTAATCAAACCCCAATGATGATTTCTATTCCCAATCTATTATTGAATATTTTAGGATGGGTAGGGGATATTCTGAGAAGATTAGAAATAAAAACCAACCTCTGCACTTCTAATATGAAAGCACTCCAGATTCATAACTATTACACTAACCAAAAGTCGGTAGATGAGCTGAAAATTCAATATCAACCGATCAATAAGGCCATAGAAGATGCAATTAATTATTTTAAATCGAAAGAAAATGAAGAGTTGGTTTCATGATATTTAAACGGAAAGCCCGTTCTCATGAAATGGATCTTTTACGATGATAATATCCTTTCATACGATTCATCCGGAAATACAAAAAAACCGACAAAAGCCGGTTTTTAAATTTTAATATTTTGTTTCCTATGGATTGCTTTGTATTTTTTGAGTGATATTTTTATTGGAAACTATACAGGCTTTACTACAATTATTAGCACTGGAAATATTAACTTGTATTAATCCCGGCATAGATCGATAGTCTTCATGATTATAAGGACTTTCAGAACCATCTCTTCCTCCGCCTTTGATGTCATATCTTATTTTGGCTACTCCTGTAAATCCGTTAGCAGGTTTAAAAGCTAATTTTCCGGTGGCTGGATAATAGGTCCATGTTCCTTCGCTATTGGTGTAGACCCCTCCGCTTATATTAGGAATAACAGCACCATTAATATCTAAAAACCGGAATGAGTTAAAATCAATATTATTATAAGAAGCTACAGGTGGATTTTGACCATTTTTTGAGGTATAAGCGGCATCATTCAGAAGGGGAGAGTAAATGGATTTTATTCCCGGACATCCTGCAAACAGATCATCAGTAACTTCAGCGGCATAAGGTCTGGTAACGCCCAGGTTTTTTAGCAGGTGTATATTTTTAGCATCTCCGGTTGAAGCTGCAAATCCAATCCTGAACGTAGAAGGAGGAGAAGTGTCCAGTGTTCTTACCTGATTATTTTGCATAGCATTCTCTGTATATTTTAAAGAGGTAGGATAATAGTAGCTATCAATAACCTTTTCTTTGACAGCGCCGTGCTGAATCTCTACCGTGATATTATAACCACCCGCAGGATTAGGAACTAAAGTAATATAAGCCTTACGGAATCTGGCATCAGACTCATTCTGAGGAATTGAATTTCCTCCGTTTTCCATAGTAAACTTGCTAAAAGTGGAATTTTGAGTAGCAATATGCTTTCCGGTCTGAACATTTAAATATATTGAACGGTTGTTGCTTGAAGGAGAAGCGTTGGTTGCTGTACTGTAAAGCAACGGATAACCATTGTATCCGGCAGGTTCCGAAGATGAAAGATACTGATTCCCGCGTTTTCCTCTCAAAGTTACATTGTTCCGGCCATCAGCTATAGACACATCCGTAAGCCCGTTTCTTGTTCTGTCCCCTTGGCGAAATCTGGTTTTAAAATTTCCGAATTCATCGAGGCCGATTCCCAGATAAGCTCCCCTCAAACCTTCCAGATTTCCTCCTTGTCTTGAATTTCTCATTACAAAAGTATAGCCTAGTCCTCCCCCAAAGTAACCAAGATTAAGTTGGTCTTTGGGAATAGATCCATCCACTAAAAATATGGAAATTCCATCACCTCCATTGGAGCTTCCACCATAGATGACATATTCAAATTCGAATTTAATTCCCTGATCACTGGTGAATTTTCTGTCCGCAAGTATAACACCTCCGGATATATTATTCACATTTCTGGTTAGCCTTAAACCGTCCGTTGTAAAAGTAGCATCATTCTGAATTCCGCTTGTTGTTACCTTATACGCTTCCTGAGGTTGCAGTCCCTGGGTAAAATTAACAAAATAAGGATAACCTGTACCTTGTTGATTTTGGGCTACAATGTGCTGAGAGAAAACGAAAAAGCAAATAATAAACAGAATTTTTTGAACATATAAGATTGAAATATTTCTGTTCATAATTCCATTATTTTACAACAAAAACAATATTAATAAAAGAACAGTCTGTGGCCGCAGCTCTTACATCATAGGTCATTACTCCCGAATCAGAAATAGAAATATTTCTAAATACGTTAGGATCAGCATCTGTTACATAATAATAAAGATCTTTGCTTGACGGGAAGAAAGGAATAGAAGTCGGGGCACTAGTGCTTTTTGCTTTTGGGGTTCCAAATTGATTTTTATATAAGGTATATAGATCTTTGGTTTGAGCAGTGGCATTTTGAGAAGTATCGAAAGATACGCTGGGCATATAAAACATTTTGACAGCATTCCCACTGATACATAGCCAATCCGGGCTGGAAGGTGTTCCGATATTCTGGCTTAGACACTTTTTATCCGTGTCATAAATGAGAAGTGAATTGGCAGGATTCGGGATAGCATCCCTTTTAGCTGTGGTAAGCCTTGGAATCAGCATTCCTTTGTTTTGGCTGTAAACCTCTAATGCTGCACTCGCATCTGGATTTGGTGTATTTATCCCAACCTGTGCATACGCAAATGAACTCATTGTTAAAAAAACAATTGATAAGAAATAATTTTTCATCCTAAGTGTATTTATTGTACGTTAATTTGTTTGTTTTTATTGTTAATAACTCTCTGTAAATGTGTTTTTATGGTTGTTTTTTTGGTCAAAGACAATGGTATTAGACTTTTCCGATAGCTTTGGCTATATCAAAAATATATACAGCAACCCTTTTGAGTTGATATATTATCAAATAAACTTCGATTATAGAAATTCCTTGATTCCAATAAGATCAATAACATATATCAAATACATACCTCATAGCGGAGGATGATCTTCTATTCTGCAATGGGAATTCAAAAATTAAAATGAGTTATATAGCCGTAATATGTTGAATGGCTACTAAAAAAGTATAATTCATAACGCTTGTGTTTTGTGCAAATATATAAATAATTCATTTTAATTGCCTGTTTTATGATAATTAAATTTGTTTTGATTTAATTTTTAAACTAAAATTTTAATTTTATATTAGAATTTTTATGTATGAAATAATTTTAATAAAATATTTTTGTACAACTTGGTATAGGGAATATGTTGATTTCCAGTGTATGATAAAAAAGAGACCCTGTAAGTAGCCTTACAGGGAATTTTATAATTTAAATAAGTATACTCAATTATTTAAAAAGGATTTTTGACACAAATAAGAGGTGTTTATTCCTCTTTGAAGCATTATTGCCATTTCATTATTTTGAAAAGTTCTCAAGCGCTTCTTCAAGTATTGAAACAAAGTTGATAAGTTGAGTCTTATTGCTTTCAAAGATAAAATCCCTCATACTTTTGCTTTCATACTTACTGAAATCTCCAACAATAGCCAATCCGATACGGTAATTGGAGAATTTTTGTAGAATTTCTCCGGCAATTTTGGTTTTTAAATCAAAGAAGTCAGGAGTGATGTTCTTTTCGTAGAGAATTACTTTATCAAATCCCTGATAATAAATATTTCCCATAAGATCGAGTCCGTCTTCTGCAGATTGGATGATGATTGTATCAGAATTTACTTCTGCAATTTTTAGAGTTCCAACATTATGTGGTTTGATGACCATGATTTCTATACTGTATGGTTATGTTTATAAGCAATAAAATTACTTATTTTCTTCCATAAATAAATCGGTCATTTTCAGATAAGTCTTTTAATAACTGTGCATTGGAAAAGTAACTATACAATTCCAGCGTTTCAGGGCCTAACTTTTGATTGATTTCTAAAAATAAAAGACCATTATTTTTCAGATGCTCTCTGGAGTCCTCTGCAATCTTTCTGTAAAAAATTAAAGCATCAGGAGTAGGAGAGAAAAGAGCCATTGTAGGTTCAAATCCTTTGACGGAATCCTCGATCTCTGTTTCTTCTTCAATACCTATGTATGGCGGGTTTGAAATGATAACGTCATATTCTTCATCTAGCTGAGTATTCAGATAATCTGCATGGATCAACTTAACCTCAAGCTGGTGATATGCTGCGTTACGATTTGCCGTTTTCAGAGCCTTTTCAGAGAAATCGATGGAAGATACCTCTGCCTCTGGAAAATGCTTTTTTAAAACCAAAGGAATTACACCACTTCCTGTTCCGATATCCAGAATCTTCAGTCCCAAACCATTATTTTCTAAATTTTGAATCTCCCGGATTGCTATTTCCAGCAATTCCTCTGTTTCAGGGCGTGGGATCAAAACATGTTCATCCACAAGAAATGTCATTCCGTAAAACTCAGTTTCTCCCAGAATCTGCTGATAAGGCCTTCCGGTTTTTAAAGCGGAAACTAGCTCGTGAAGTTGATGTTCGTCGTCAGTCAGAAGTTCCTGTTCAGAAAATCTTCTTTGCTCAAAAGAATCAAAGCCTACTATTTTCTGGATGAATAGGGAGGTTAAAAAAGCACTTTCCGACTCAGTATAAAGGTCGGAAAGTGCTGCTTTGAAATATTTTTTAAATGCTGATATTGTCATTTATCTCGTGAAAACCAATTTTGTGTCAGTAGATTTTTCGTCATCAATTCTATACCCTTCATAATTGAAAGTTTTTACATCATCCAGGGTTTTAGCCTGAGTTTCTGCACAGAATCTTACCATAAGACCTCTTGCATGCTTGGTATAGACTACAATAGTTTTCAGTTTACCGTCTTTTAACTCATAAAAATCAAAGTCGATAACCTGGTGGTTTAATTTTTTTCTGTCAATTACTTTTCCATACTCATTACTGGCCAGATGAAGAAGAACTTCTCCTTTTTTCATTTCGGTGTTCAGTTGTTCGGTGATTTTCTCTCTCCAGAATTCATACAGGTTTTTATATTGATCGAACTCAAAATGACGTCCCATTTCCAGTCTGTAAAGCATTACTTTATCAGAAGGTTTCAGAAGGCCATACAATCCGGAAAGCATTCTGTAGTTTTTTTGAAGGTAATCTACCGCATCTTTGTCAAGCGTTTTGGCATCCAGCCCTCTATACACTTCTCCTGTAAAAGCATACATGGCAGGAGCAGACTCTTTGGCTGTAGGTTTTGCTTTCCATTTTTGATTTCTTTCCCAGTTTTCATCAGCCAGTTTGGGCGAGATTTCCATAAGTTCGGAAAGATATTTTGGAGATTTTTCTTTTAAATAAGTTTGTATAAAAGCTGCATCTTCAATGAATTTAGGAGTAGTGGTTTTCAACAGGTCCGTTGAATTTTCTACGTTCATTAATTTGGCAGGTGATGTTACAATTTTCATAATGTTAAAATACAGATAAATGTTTAAAATCAATAAAATTCATAGCCATCAGCGTGATAAAATCAATCATAAAATGACAGACAATAAGAATTTTAATATTTGAATATTTTTTATAAAACATAGCAAAAATGACTCCAATGAAGAAAGGTACTACAACCTGACCAATGGTTCCGTAAGTGCTGTGCAGAATTCCGAATAAAGCTGCGGAGACTAAAATTCCTAAAAAGGAATTATTGTATATTTTCTCAATCCGGGGTTGTATATATCCCCGCATCAGAAGTTCTTCTACAGCGCCTGCTGTAAAGCATGTAAAAATAATTAAAAAATAATCATTTTTAAAAAGAGAGGTGAATTGCAGAATCTTATTGCTTTCTTCTTTATGGATTAAAAACTGGATCAATCCGTTCAAAATAGCTCCTCCAAAGACACAGATCAGATATAAACTGATAACTGCTTTTATATTGAATGGAATAGAATACTTCTTCTCTGTTGCAAGTAAAAAAGAACCCTTCTCAATAAAAATGCTGTACAAAAATGTGATCAATAAAACGATCCATAACGCAATTCTGCTAACAGAAAATGCATTTCCTGTAACAGTCTTTACTCCTGTTATCAGACTGATCACAGGGAAAATATAAAGCATTACTATGCCTAAAAGTACAAATGTGAGCAGTATTCCTACAGAATATTTTCCATGAAGCCCCATACAACCTATCAACCTTAATTTATGCTACAACAGAACTTTGAAACGTCAAAATATTGAATTAGATAATTCCTTTTCCCTGACGGATAATTTCAGGTTCTCCTGAAGTAAGATCCACAATCGTTGATGCCACATTATCTCCATACCCTGAATCAATAACAATATCTACCAGGTGATCGTATTTTTCAGCAATCAGTTCCGGGTCTGTAGAGTATTCGATAATTTCATCATCATCTCTGATGGAGGTTGAAGCAATAGGATGGCCTAGTTTTTCAACAATAAGCTGTGGAATGGGATGATCGGGAACACGAATACCAATTGTTTTATGACCTTTATAAGCTAAAGGTAAACTTTTGTTAGCGTCTAGAATAAATGTAAACGGCCCTGGAATATGACTTTTCAAAAATCTGAAAACCGAAGTATCAATAGGTCTTGTAAAGTCGGAAAGATGACTCAGATCATTACAGATTATTGAAAATTTTGACTTTTCAAGCTTTAATTTTTTCAGTTGGGCCAACTTTTCCATGGCTTTTATATCAAAAATATTACAGCCAAGCGCATAAATTGTATCTGAGGGATAGATAATTAATCCACCATTATTTAATGTTTTAATAACTTCATTCACAAGGTTTTCCTGTGGGTTGTCGGGATAAATTTTTAATATCTTTGCCATAAAACAAAGATACAAATAATAAAATAGTTTTCATAAAAGTCCTTTATTTAAAAGAAAAATTAGGATTTGCAAAAAATATTCGTACCTTTGCAATCCAATATCGCGGGATGGAGCAGTAGGTAGCTCGTCGGGCTCATAACCCGAAGGTCATCGGTTCGAGTCCGGTTCCCGCTACTAAGCAAGTGTTTTCGGTAAACACTCTAAAAATACACCGCGGGATGGAGCAGTAGGTAGCTCGTCGGGCTCATAACCCGAAGGTCATCGGTTCGAGTCCGGTTCCCGCTACTAAGCAAGTGCTTTCGGTAAGCACTCTAAAAATACACCGCGGGATGGAGCAGTAGGTAGCTCGTCGGGCTCATAACCCGAAGGTCATCGGTTCGAGTCCGGTTCCCGCTACTAAGCAAGTGCTTTCGGTAAGCACTCTAAAAATACACCGCGGGATGGAGCAGTAGGTAGCTCGTCGGGCTCATAACCCGAAGGTCATCGGTTCGAGTCCGGTTCCCGCTACTAAGCAAGTGTTTTCGGTAAACACTCTAAAAATATACCGCGGGATGGAGCAGTAGGTAGCTCGTCGGGCTCATAACCCGAAGGTCATCGGTTCGAGTCCGGTTCCCGCTACTAAGTAAGTGCTTTCGGTAAGCACTCTAAAAATACACCGCGGGATGGAGCAGTAGGTAGCTCGTCGGGCTCATAACCCGAAGGTCATCGGTTCGAGTCCGGTTCCCGCTACTCAACGAGAGAAGTAATTTTATATTACTTCTCTTTTTTTTTACTTTAAATGCTAGATTTGTTGCAATTTCCATCGTTGGTATTCTTCTTTCATACAATGGCCGCAGGGACGATATCCATTTTGAAAAGCCTCCTGAACATCAGTAAAGAAAACCCGGTTTTCTTTTTTCATTCTTTTTCCTGATTTACAGCCAAGTAATCCATAGATTTTCAGTTTTTTATTTCCACCCAGAAGAATTTCGTTCTTCCGGATTTTACTTCTTAGTTCAGAATCTGAGAGTTGTGAATGTAGGATCATATTTTTAGTAAGGAAGTTGGAGGCTGGAAGAGGGATGTCTTGAAAGGCTGAAGTTTAAATAGTGTTGTATTGTACTCAATTGTATTAAATGATCGTTATTGATTTCCCGCCCGCTATCACTTCTCTGCATCATGGAAAATAATTCCAAGGGCATAACGTTTTCCGGTTTTTACTTCACTTACTCCATGTTTCATATTCACTCTGTAATACCCTTTTGTTCCTTTCTCGGGTTTGAAATGAGTATTGAAGATGAGAATGTCTCCTTTCTTAGGTTTTAAAACAATTGCCTTGGATTGTGCTCTTGGCACTTGTTGGGTAAGAACGAATTCTCCACCCGTAAAATCCTGTTCAGGTTCACTCAGCATCAGTACAATCTGAATAGGAAAATAAAGATCTCCATATAAATCCTGATGTAAAGTATTAAAGCCACCTTCACCATATTTCAAAATCAAAGCAGTCGCTTTTTGTTGATTATTAGAGTGGCATTGCTGCAAAAAATTACTGTGTTCTGATGGAAAAGATATATCAATATTCAAAGCTTTAAACCAAGCATTAGCAATAGATGATAGGTGAGGGTAGATGTAAGTACGGATGGATTGAAGCAATTCCGGTAATGGATAATTAAAATATTTATATTCACCCAGACCAAAACGATGCCTTGCCATCACCACAGTCTTTCGGTATAGTTCTGCTTGATCGTAGTTGGAAATGAGTGCGTCACATTCATCTTTTGATAATAGATTGGGAATAATGGCGTAGCCGTTCTGATGCATGGATTCTGTCATGAGCTGCCAATCGGTATTTTCAATTCTTTGGAGTAGATCTGTCATTGTTTTTGTTTTTATGGAACAAAGATCTGAAGTTGTAAGGCTATATAAAATCCGGAACATGCGGTATTTTCAGCTTTCTGGACTATCATTATAACATTAATCTGGATGGTAAATCCAGTCCTGTTTAAAGGTACTTTTGCCATGTTAATAAAATACCTATAACAATGAATTACACAATTAAAAAAGCAAGTCTTGAGGATCTTAATGAAACGGCGGAATTATTTAATCTTTACCGTGTTTTTTACAGACAGGAATCTGATGTAGAAAAAGGAAAAGCATTTCTTAAAGAAAGATTCCTGAATAGTGAGTCTGATATTTTCCTTGCCTGGGCTGATGGCAGAGCTGTAGGATTTGTACAGCTTTATAAATTATTCCATTATACCAAATTACAAAAACAGTGGCTGCTAAGTGATTTATTTGTACACCCTGATTATAGAGGAAAAGGATTTTCTGTAGCATTGATTGATCGCAGTAAACAATGGTGTGAAGAAACAGGAGCCTGTGGACTGATGCTTGAAACAGAAAAAACAAACGAAATTGGTAATGTACTGTATCCGCGTTGCGGGTTTGAATATGACGGATTACACAATTACTACCAGTGGTGGAAATAGAGAATAAATGAACGTAGGGTTGAAATGAAAATTCTTTCTGCCATTAGTTATTTATACGTAATGATGAGTAGTATTATTTCTACAATTACTGGCATTTAATTCTACAGCTATTCTTTTATGAGTAAGACGCATAGTCCTATTTTTGTACTGCTCTTATAGATCAGAGGTAGGACAGTTGATTCTATAGAGCTTATGCAAATTTTCTCCGCCTTATTTCTACTTTTTCCCCAGGTTTTATGATTAGTACCACAAAACTGCTTTTTGGCGGGGATTTTTTGCAGCAAAAAAGAGAACTGTTTTTCAGTTCTCTTTTTATATGTTAGTGTATCATTTCTTTTATTGAGCTAACTGAGCGTAAGGAGTAAGTTTATTATCATCACTCATAGTGGTTCCCAGAAATTCTCTCTTTTGGTCAGCTTTCATTCTTCCAGCAGCATCGTTGGCATTGAAATAAGCTTCAGTAAGTTTCGTTGCAATTTCAGCCGGTTTGAAATCAAATTTCGTATCCCCTTCTACTCCTAAATATCCATTTTTTCTGGTAAGGTTAGAAATGTAGTTACCATAATTGATGAATGTATTTCTAAGGTATTGCGTATGGTATTCCATACATTTTTTAGCTTTCTTGGAAGAATTGTTCATGATACAGTTTTTCATATTGTTTCTGTATAAAAACCATTCAGATTCTAAAATGCCATACTCTTTTCCCAGTGCTATCTTTCCGTTGATCACAATATTATTGTCCCCTTCTTTTGTTGCAATGGCCTGAAGATGTTGAATGACCAATGGTACTGTAGCTTCAATCTTAGATTTGGTATCCTTTAGTATGCTAAGATCAGCAGCAGGAGATTTTTTCTTTTGAGCTGTAGTAACGTTAAAAATGAGCAGCAGTAGTACAATCAATAAATTATATCTTTTCATGAGAAATTTTTAAGGCACTAAAATAAATATAATTTCCCGGTTTTAACAAATTCATTTTCATTTTATTTAATAAAATTTAACAAATCTACAATGTAATTTGTTCATTGTTGTATAAATGATGGTTTTGAGTTATTTGTTTTGGTGATTTTTTTATAAAATTTCTTAATAGTAAATAAAATTCATTGCTATATCTGATGTTCATATTTAATTTGCAAAATCTAAATGCAGTATATTTTGAAATGTATTGGTTTTCAATTCTGAAGCTGAATGAATTTCAAATCCTTCTCTTGAAAATTTATAAGGATTTTACTATTATTTAAAGTGAATATTCATTTCTATAAGTGTTAGATTTACATTTGCTTTGTGTAAAACAAGCCTTCTCTTTATCTTTAGATGACATCTATTCTTATAAAACCTAATAAAAATCAGGTTTCTCACGTAAAATAAGCTATCCCGCTGTTTAGAATTATTATAAATAAAGGTATATTTGTAGTTTATTTATTTTTAATAAGACTAAATAATAATAAATGCAAAAAATCACTAAAAAGAAATCCAAGGGTACCTTCAAAAAGTATATTCTGAAAGCTCATTTATGGCTCGGGCTGTTTTCTGGTATCATTGTTTTAATCGTTTCTTTATCAGGAGCATTTTTTGTTTTTAATGAAGATATTACTGCGGCATTGCGTAAGGAGCATATTTTTCATGGCGAGAAGGATATCCAGGATAAGAAGCCTATTCCTTTACACCAGCTAAAAGATCTGGTGAATGCCCAGCTGAAAAATGAAATTGTAAAAACTGATGAAGTTACCATTCCTATAGATCCTGCCCGGTCTTATCAATTCGGACTGATTAAAGGGAACCCTGATGGCTGGCATCACTTTAATAGCATTATTATTTATAAAAACGTTTATGTCAACCAATATACCGGAAAAGTACTCGCAATATATGATGTAAAAAACAATCCTTTCTTTGTCTGCATGGCCCTGCATCGTTCATTGCTGCTGAGTAATAAAGTGGGAGGTACTATTGTGGGAATATCTACTATTATTTTTGTGATCATGCTGGTTACAGGGGTTATCCTGTGGTGGCCTAAGAATAAAAAGATGCGTAAACAGCGTCTGTGGTTTCAATGGGAGAAGGTAAAAGGCTGGAGACGTAAGAACTATGATGTACACAACATTCTTGGTTTTTATGCTTCCTTTTTGGCCCTGATTGTAGCGATTACCGGCATTATGTATTCGTTCCGTATTACTCAAATGTGGGTCTATGTATTGCTGAATGGCTTTTCCTCTGCTACACCAGATTTCAGTCAGTACAAAACAACTGCTCCGGAATCCATAGAAACAGTAACAACCATAGATCGAATTATAGAACAGGTAAAAATTCATTATCCGGAAGCCTATTCCTTTGGAGTTGATTTGGAAGATCATACTGATGCAGATCATCAACATGATAACTTAAGCATCTGGATTAAAGAAAAGGAATTTACTTATGGAGAGTCCTCCATGATGATTTTTGACGAACATTCAGGGAAGCTTCTGTTTAACCGTCCACACGGAGATAAGGCTATGGCCGAAAGAGCGACAGATGCTACTTATGATTTGCACGTGGGAGCCTTTTTTGGAATGCCTGGAAAAATACTGGCATTTATCATGAGTTTATTCTGTGCCTCATTGCCAGTAACCGGATTTATGATCTGGTGGGGCCGAAGAAATAAAAAGAAAACAACAACCTAAAACCATTATTCATGAAGAAACACTATATATGGCTACCTTTAATGGCGAGCCTGAATGCCTACGGACAGACAGAAAACCAAAACGATTCTTTGCAGACAGATAAAGTTTCAGAGATTAGTGGAATCGTAGTAAAAGGTAACAAAGCGGTTTTTCAGCAAAAAGCTGATAAAATGATTTTTAATGTTGAAAACAGTGTATTATCTGATGGTACTACTGTATTGGAAGTACTTGGAAAAACACCGGGGGTAGTGGTCTCGCAGGATGGTGAGCTATCCTTGCGCGGCAAGAAAGGAGTAAGTGTAATGATAAACGGTAAGCTGAGCTCTCTATCCACAAAAGAGCTGGCCAACCTCTTGCGATCTACCAATTCTACACTGGTCAAGAATATTGAAATTATTGCCAATCCTTCTTCTAAATATGATGCTGCCGGAAATGCCGGGATCATTAATATTGTTCTGAAAAAAAGTTCATTGGAAGGACTTAGCGGAAACTATTATTTGAATGGCGGAAGAGGCCGTAAAAATAGAATTAATACCGGAATGAGCCTAAACTATACCCATAAGAAACTCTCTCTGCACGGAGATTATAGTTATACCTTCCGTGGAGAGGAAGAAAGACGGAATTTCAGTCAGGTTTTCTTCGACGAAAAACAACCTCAGCAGGTGACCCGCAGAACAGAGCAGCATTCAACAACCAATGAGCCTTTGACTTCTAATAACTTTAAAGTAGGTGCGGATTATGCTTTCAATGATAAAACAAGTATTGGCGCGTTATTCGATGCTAAAATAGGACGGTATGAAGATTTTTCAAAGGGTGAGAACAGAATATTTCAGCCTGTGGACAATCTGTTTGCTCATGTACTTTCGGATAATCAAAGCAAAGAAAACTGGTACGATTATACCTATAATCTAAAGGGTACCCATATCTTCAACGATAAAGATTATAAAGTAGACGTGGATCTGGAATATGAAACATCACGGTTCACCTCCCGTCAGAATCAACTTTCAGATGCATTAGTGAATCAGGGAACAGAGAAATTCAACAACAGAAGAGGAAGTATTGCTTCCCGTCTGAAAGTTTTCAATGCAAAAGTTGATTTTACTCTTCCTTTTAGCGAAATGCATAGTCTGGAAACAGGACTTAAATCTACCGTAAAGTCTAATAATAATCCTTCAGAATATTCAATCCAGCAGGGTGAAGAATGGATCAATGATGATAAAGCAAGTAATGAGTATGTATACAAGGAGCAGATTCATGCACTATATGCCAACTACAAGCTAAATCTGACGAAATGGACCTTCCAGTTAGGGCTGAGAACAGAAATGACCCATACGGACATCAACCAAAAAACTTCTCAGGAACAGAGAAAAAGAGATTATACCAATCTTTTCCCGAGTGCATCAGTTAAATACCAGATGAACGATCAGCATGGATTCTACGCATCGTATAGTAAAAGAATCAACCGACCGAGCCATTTTGATCTGAATCCGTTCCGTTTCTATGATGATCCATTCAACTATTGGCAAGGAAATCCAAATCTGAATCCCGAATTTACCCATGCAACTGAATTAGGATATACTTGGGGGAAATATATTATAGCATCAGCTTACTTTAGTGTAACGAACGATGTAATGACGGAAGTCTACAATTACCAGCCGGATACAGGAATTTTGGTAAAGACCCAGGACAACCTGAATAAGTCTTATGTATACGGAGCCAACATAACGGCTACGACAAAGCTTTTCAAATGGTGGTCGCTTACCTCTATGCTGAATGTTTTTAATAATGAATATAAAGGGAATTACCAGAATTACTCAGTAAATAGTTCGCAGCTGGCATTCACACTCAATGCACAAAACAGTTTCAGCATTGCAAAAGGAGTAAAAGCAGAGATGAATGGACAGTATTTTTCAAAATCAAACATTGGTCTGTTTATCCGTGATGCTTATTTTGACCTGACATTGGGTGTTTCTAAAACATTATGGAAAGATAAAGCTACCGTAAAGCTGGCCGTTACAGACTTATTAAAAACAAATAATTACCGCGTAACAGGAGATAATTTCAGTTCTACGATCCGACAAAAATACAATCTGGATAGTCGTGTGGTAACATTGTCGTTCAATTACAAGCTTTAAAAGAATTAGAAAGAAAGCTATCATTAACTTAGAATACAAGAATGACCGGAAGAAATTTTCGGTCATTTTTCGTGTTGCAGATTATCAGTCTTCGAATAGCCTTGTCAAACAGAGTCGAAAAGATATAGTTTTTTCGTCAGTACACTAAACAAGCCATGGATGTAAGCAGAAATAAAAAACTGCTCTCAAAATGATTGAGAACAGTTTTAATCAAGTAAATATCCTATATGGTATCCGAAATTAATAGGCTATGATTAATCATAGAACTTATCGAAACGGGCAAAGCCGGAAATATTATCAGGAAGTTTCATACCTTTAGTTATTTTGTCTGTCTGCAGATCGTAGATCCATACATAGTTACCACCTTTACTTGCATTTACAGCAATATATAACTTTTTATCCTGAACAAATAGACCTTGTTCATAAGGTTCATCTCCAGGCAGTTCATCCAATACTCTAACCAATTGTTTGGTTTCGATATCTATTATAGCATAACGTCCATTATAGGTATTGCCCAATGCCGGATCACGATACAGAACTATCATTTTATTGTTCCCGATATAATCGATCATTGTTTCCAGTGTTTTGCCTCCTACAAGATCTGTAAGGTTGATCTGATACCCTGTATCAGGTGAAGTTGCCCCTTTAAGAGTTCTGAAAAGATAAATTTTATTTGATCCGGCTCCTACACGTGGAAAACAGGTATAATAAAAAGCTTCATTATCTTTTCTGAAAGCGGTTTTAAAATAGGGAGAACCATTAGCTACCCCAGAGCTTCGGCTATCGCTTGCCGAGTGTTTTACTTTGAAGGTTTTATAATCTATTACCGCAAAGTTATAATATTCCGGAGTGATCCATTTGCCATTACGGAAACTATACTGCAGATAGATCTGTCCGTCCATATAGGTCATAGAGCCTAATGTATAGAAATTATAAGCATTGGGGAAAGATTCAAATCCATCGATCTCACCCTGACGGATAATACTAAGGTCTGAAGCATTGAACACCGAATAACGTATATGCTGGCCATCACCGGTTTCTCCAACAATTACCAAGGTATTATCATCTATCCAAACATAGCTGGAAATATCACTGATAAAGGTATAAGGAACTTCTTTTGCCGTAGTCAGCCTATCCTGAGTATATTTAAATTTTTTAAATATACCCTGATCGGTTTTGTAGTTATAGATAAAACCATTTTTTACAATGTAGGAGTAGGTTCCTTTAGAATTAATCTCGTCACCTTCTTTGGTAATGTCCATTGCCCCTTTGGTAAGATCGTTGGTAGCCGTCATATAATGTACGGTATTGGGCCAGCTTCCTAAAGCGGAAAGCAGGAAATATTTATAGTCTTTTTCGCCGCTTCCGGAATCTCCGTAGTCTGGTTCACGTTCACAACCAATGATGGTTAAACATGTAAGTATTAAAAATATGCTGTTTCTGAAATATTGTGTCATGGTCTTTTACTTAAGTAGATATCTGAATTTTATATAGAAAGCACGTCCTTGCTTCTGAAGTTTGAAATTGTCATAGGCCAATGCATCACTGAGGTTCGTGACATCGAACGCCACATTGTACCTTCCGTTCTTCATAGAGTAGCTGATCCCAATGTTGTGCAGGGTTTGTCTTGGAATAGTGGGGATATTTCGTGGATTTCCATACGTTTTCCAGTTTTTGTAGAACCACTCAGTCATTTGTAATCCATAGTAAAGCTCTATACGGCTATCTTTCTGAAACCAGTCATCTTTACCAATGCTTACATTTACATTTCCAAATAACCAAGGCTGGTTAGGAACATCCTTTTTGTAAGTTGCTGAAATTACATCTTCGCTGTTGTTGACAAACTTTGTATTGTCGTAAGCTTTGTTGTAGCTTACATTCATCAATACATTCAGGAGCCTTTTGTATTGGTAACTCAGCTCTCCTTCAAGTCCTTGTGTAAAGATATTGGATAGATTTTCATATTTGAAAGTACTGTTGTACAAGTTAGGAACAGTGAAAATAAAGTCCTTTGTATCACGGATGTATCCTGCAGCTTCTATACGGAAAGCATGTTGTCCCCAATGATGATTGTAGTATAAACCTACGTTTACATTATTACTGGTTTCAGGCTTCAGATCCATATTACTGGTTACAGCAACACCATCTCCGAAGATTTCCTGTGGTTCTACCAAACGGTAAGAGCGTTCAAATGATCCTTTAAGTCCCAGCTCATTCGTGATTTTAACCGTTGTCGCAAAACCATAACCCCAGTTACTGAAATGATCTTTTACCGGACTATCAGTCCTGGTCACCTGATCAAAAACCATTTTTTGTAATCCTACTTGGTAATATTTAGCAAAGAAAATATTGGTCCAATGTCTATTGAAAAACTCTTGTTGATAGGCCATAGACAGTATTTGCTTGGTCATTTTCGCAGGAAATACATTATCTTTTTCCTCTTCCAGTTTATTGAACGTAATATTTTTAAGATAATCGATTACATAATTAAAGATCAATTTGTGATGATCCACTATTCTGTAAGTAGCTCCCACTTGCGTATAGAGACGGTCTTCATGCTGCATAATTATACTTTTACCTCCTTTTTCACTGGTTGCAGAAGGTTCGAAAGTACCATCCCAGCTATATTTACGCATAAGGGTATCGGTTGCTTTCTGAACACTTCTGGAAAAACCTGCATAGACATTTACATCCAGGTGATTATTGAAAAGGTTTGCTTTTTTATACTTCATAAAATAATTATGAGCTTCTCCGCTTTGCTTTACCCCACCATACACTACATCCTGGTTGGAACCGGTCTGGATCTGTTTGTCAAAAACGGATTGTGATGCTCCTACAAAGAAAGAATCTGCCCAGCTTTTATTTTCTACTCCAAGTTCAGCCATCCCAAAAACAGATTGATATCGGTCATTAAAACGTTTTAGATTTCTTGGTTCGTATTCGTTTTTAGCAGGATTCCAGATTTTCATATCCTTCATCAGATAATTGTTATCAGAGTGGTTATAAAAGCTGTTGATGCGCAGGATAATTCCTGTTTTATCATCTTTAAATTGTCCATTCAGATTGATACGCTGTGTATTAAAAGATCCTATACTGATCCCGGCATCCAGATAGTTTTTACTGCTTCCGGGAGTAATAATATTAACAGCCCCACCCATAGCATCGGTACTTAGGTGGATAGGAACAACGCCCTTATAAATTTCTACACGCTCGGCCATATTTACAGGTAATGTACTCAGGTCTACGCCTTTTCCAAGCATTTCCAAAGGAACTCCATCTATAAAGAATTTTACAGCCTTACCGGACATTCCGTTAATAGAGAAGTTATAATCGGAACCTATACCTCCCTGCTGCCGAACTTTAATCCCTGTGGTTCTGTTCAATACCTGGTTTAGATCGGCTGTGGTATTGGCCAATTTTGCAACATCTATAGCATTCACGGTGAAAGCACCGTCCTGCAATGATTTTACTTTACCTTTTCCGTGTACAATAACCTCTTTTACTACTGATTGATCTTCGGTTAGCTGAACATTTACCGCAGATACTTCGTTGCCGAAGTTGATCTTCTTTCTGAACTTTTTATAACCATCCAGATGAAAGACCAAAGTAGCATCTCCTTTTTTGTAGCTGATCCTGAAATTTCCGTTTTGATCGGTTTGTGTTTTAATTTTTGTGTTTTCAACAAAAATGGTTACTCCACTTAATCCCTGTTTTGTGTCATTTTGTACAACTCCCTGAACCGGAAAACCAGTATCCTGTGCTTGGATTTGGGGGATTGAAAGAATGAAAATGAGAAAAATAAAAATACGCTGGTATAATTTCATTATTTATAATTATTATAAATAGCAAAATTAAAGGGTTCTAATGAATCATCAAAGAAAACAGCTTCTTTATTTTTAATTATTCTAATTATAATTAAATTTTATTTATGATTGAAATCAATAATAAATTATAACTATCTTATAATCAAATACAAATTATTCAAGTGTAGGTTCATCGAATTGTATTCACATGAAAAAAATCATCTGCTTATTGATTGTATAGAGTATAGGTATCAGTTTTGAATGTTTCTTAAAAAATCATTAGATCTGTACTTTTTATTAATAAGTTTTAAGAATATCAGGCATAAACCTATCTTTTTATGATGATAAATGGGTGATCGTTTCACTTTGTTTTAAAATTAATATATTTGATTGAATTTTATTGTATTGATTTACAGTTGATTATATTATTTCAATGACTTATCACTAAAAAAATAGTTGTTAGATTCAATTTTATTTCTACATTTGTATAACTAATTTCTTAGTGATATAGAAATCATCATTTGTATGTCACTTTAATGATTAATGAAAGGATATGAAAAACCAGACTTTAACAAAGGCAGAAGAACAGGTAATGCAGTATGTATGGAAATTGGAAAAAGGATTTCTTAAAGATATTCTTGACCTCTTTCCTGAGCCCAAGCCACATACCAATACCGTTTCCACTATTTTAAAAGTATTGAAGGAAAAGGAGTTCGTAGACTATAACGTACACGGAAGACAACATGAATATTTTCCATTGGTAACAAAAGAACAGTATTCAGGGAAAACCATGAAAAGCCTTGTGAAAAATTATTTCAAAGGATCTTATAAAAGTGCCGTTTCATTTCTGGTAGAAAAGAATGAAATGACTGTAGAAGATCTTGAAATGCTGTTAAATGAACTTAAAAATAAAGACTAATAACCATGGAAACACTACTTCTATACTTTGGAAAAGTAATTTTATGTTCTGGTGTAATGTTTTTGTATTATCAATTGTCTTTAAAAGACAAGACATTCCATCATTATAATAGATTCTATCTTTTGTTGGCAATTGTGGTGTCACTGCTGCTGCCCCTTATCAAACTGGATGATTTTACGATAGAGGTTAATAGTGATGTATACTTGTTGTTGGATAAGATTCAGAATTTTAACACACAAAAAAACGTAAACAATGGTAACCTTTATTTTAACATTATTTTTTCAGCTCTGGGACTGGTTTCTTTCTACTTTTTAGGAAAGCTTATCTACGGGATTGTTAAGATCCAGCAGTTTAAGGAACAGTTTCAGAAAGAAAGTTTTGACGGGATCAATTTTTACCGTACAGACTTAACCGAAGCTCCGTTTTCATACTTTAAGAACCTTTTCTGGAAGAATGCCATTACCCTGGATTCTGATATCGGAAAACAGATTTTAAAGCATGAGATGGTACATATTGAACAGAAACATTCATTCGATAAAATTCTTATTGAAGTGGTGACAGCTATTTTCTGGTTCAACCCATTCTTTCATATCATTAAAAGAGAAATTAGTTTAATCCATGAATATCTGGCTGATAAAAAAGCCGTAAAGAATTCGGACACCAAAGCATTTGCGCAGATGCTTTTAGCAAGCCACTTTTCCGGAACACAGTTGCCTGCAGCCAGTCCGTTTCTAAGTTCAAACCTTAAAAAAAGACTTAAGATGTTACAAAAACCAAAAACCAAATTCGGGTATGCGCGAAGAATCCTTGCATTGCCGGTTTTATTCACCGTAGCTTTTGCTTATCTGGTAAATGCTAAGAACAGGGAAATTGAGGAAACGAACCTCTCTATTAAAAAAGTAGTTTCAGAAATCAAACACGATACGGTAAAAGAAAAAACAGAACAGAAAAAAATAACAGAAGCAGAACCTGGTTCTCCTGGTACTGATCCTCAATTGGCTGAACTTGAAAAAAAGCTGGCTGAAAAAGAAAAAGAACTTGAAGGGTTGGATCCTGAGTCTAAAATTTTCGACCAGAAGATTGAGGAAATAAGTTCTTTAGCCGGAGAGATTGGTAATATTACAGCCAATATGGAAGTTGATAAATATTTCAAATCTGATGAATGGAAAAAGCAGATGAATGATCTTGAAAACATGGATCCGCTTGATAAAAAAGAACTTCGCAAAATTAAAAAAGATGCTCAAAAAGCAGCAAGAGAAGCCAGTAAAGCAGCGATAGAAGCTGAGAAAATTGGAAGAGAGGCCGAAAAAATCAGCAGGGAAGCTGCAAAGATCGGGAAAGAAGCTGCACAACAGGCAAAAATTGAAATCAGCAAAGCAAAAATTGAAGCTGGAAAAGCAAAAATAGAAAGCGAGAATGCAAGAATTCAAATGGAGAAGGCCAGACAGGAAGCTGAAAATGCAACGACAAGTCCAAGAGTTATAACCCTAACAGGCTCTCCTAAAATCATGGTTATGCAGGCAGACTTCATTAAAAAAGACGGAAATGGGAATATTACCATGAATGGAGTGAAGAAGTATGATATGAAAGGTTGGGATAATATTAAATACTTTGTGAATGGAAATGAAGTTTCCAAGGAAGAAGCTCTTGCTATAAAACCTGAAAATATTGAAAGGATTAATATTATTAAGGAAAATGTTGTACGAGGAACACACAATGAAATAAGAATTCAGACAAAGAAATAAAGTTTAACCAGGCTTTGCCAATATCATATTGACAAAGCCTTTTTTATCATCCATTATGAAAACTAAAATTCTATTTTTTATATTCCTGGGAATCCTGGCCAATGCACAGGTCAACAGGTTTTTCTATGAATACAAGTTTATTCCGGATTCTAATAATAAAGATGATGTAAAGAAAGAAATGATGTTGCTGGATATTGATAAAGATGGGTCCAACTATTATAGCCATGATAAATTTGTGGCAGATTCTACCGGACGTGCCGAGCTTGAAAAGCAATTGAAATCAGGAAGTGGAAGCATAAGCGTAAACAAAAGAGACAAACCTGGAACGGTCTCCTATAGAGTAACCAAACAATACCCTGATTTTAAAACCTATCTTTTCAGAAGTATTTCTATGGATAAATATAAAATTAAGGAAGACAAAAAACCGGAATGGAAAATTTTACCTGAAAAGCAGAAAATAGGGGAGTACAATGCTCAAAAGGCTACAACAAGTTTTGGCGGAAGAGACTGGACGGCATGGTTTACAACAGATATTCCTATTCAGGACGGACCCTATGTTTTTTGTGGACTTCCGGGGCTTATTGTAAAAATAGAAGATACCACAGGATCTCACAGCATGCAGCTCGTAGGTAATAAAAACCTACAGTCTCCAAAGAAAGAAGAAGGATTAGAGCTTCCGGGAAATGTAAAAATACTGGGATTGGATGGTAAAGATATTGAAGTGACCAAAGACCAGTTTAAAAAAGCCTGGAAAGCCTATGTGAATGACCCTACAAAGAATATGAGAGAGCTCATGATGAGAAATGGTGGTGAAGCAGGAGGAAAAGTCGCCTTTAAAGTAAAAACGGCAGACGGTAAAGAATTCTCAGACCCCAATCAGGTATTCAAAGAAATGGAAAAGCGAACAAAAGATATGCTTCAAAAAGACAACAATCCGATACAACCGGATCTGGTGAACTAAAATTATTATTTTCTACTGAACAGGATGATCCAAAAGATAATCCTGTTTTTTGTTTATATAGGCCAATATTTCTATTTTTAAACCACATAAAACCTTAAACCTCTATGACAGAAAAAGAAAAATGTGAAGCTGGACTTTTGTATGATGCCAATTATGATACAGAATTAATCGGGGAACGTGTGGCTTGTAAAGATTTGTGTTTAGAATATAATGGATTGAAGAATTCTGATACAGAAGGGAGACGGCAGTTGCTCAAAAGAATTCTGGGCAGTACAAAAGAAAATTTATGTATTGAACCTTCCTTTTGGTGTGACTACGGGTATAATATTGAAGTGGGTGATCACTTTTATGCCAATCATAATCTTGTGATTTTAGATTGTGCTAAAGTTAAATTTGGTGATAATGTCTTTATAGGACCCAATTGCAGCTTTTATACAGCAGGACATCCGCTTGATGTAAAACAGAGAAATGCAGGGTTGGAATATGCCCGTCCGATTACGGTAGGAGATAATGTATGGTTGGGAGGAAATGTAGTGGTTTTACCTGGGGTAACCATCGGAAATAATACGGTAATAGGAGCGGGTAGTGTAGTTACCAAAAATATCCCGGAGAATGTTGTCGCCGTAGGAAATCCTTGTAAAGTGGTGAAAAATATTGAAGGAAATGAATAAAATAAAATCCCGGAACGAAGTTCCGGGATTTTTATATCTGAAAAAACAGTCAGGAATTAAGATAACTTCTGAGAATCAGCAATAAACTGAGCCAATCCGCTGTCTGTTAATGGGTGCTTTAATAAGCTCAAGATTGGAGGAAGTGGAGATGTAATCACATCAGCTCCAATTTTAGCACAGTCAATGATGTGCATTGAGTGACGGATAGAAGCTGCAAGGATTTCAGTTTCGAACATATAGTTATCGAAAATTAATCTGATCTCCTGGATAAGGTTTAGTCCGTCTGTAGAGATATCATCTAGTCTTCCAAGGAATGGAGAAACATAAGTTGCTCCTGCTTTAGCTGCCAAAAGAGCTTGCCCTGGAGAGAAGATCAATGTACAGTTTGTTCTGATTCCTTTATCAGAAAAATATTTTAATGCTTTGATACCATCCTTGATCATTGGAATTTTTACAACGATATTTGGGTGGATTGCAGCCAATTCGTCTCCTTCCTTAATCATTTCCTCATAAGTTGTAGAAAGTACTTCTGCAGAAATATCTCCGTCTACAAGCTCGCAGATCGTCTTATAATGGTTTTTGATCGCTTCAGCTCCCTGAATACCTTCTTTAGCCATTAATGAAGGGTTGGTCGTTACACCATCTAAGATTCCAAGATCTTTAGCTTCCTTGATTTGCTCTAAATTAGCTGTGTCAATAAAAAATTTCATTTTGTTAAATAGATTTATTAATGCAAAGATAAGTCATTTAATTGAGTTCTGGGATATGATTTTTTTTGAGTACATATTGAGGAAGAGTTGTAGAATACGAGCATGATTGTGCGGGAAGTCCGAAATAGGGTATAAGATAAGAACTCAAGAATAAGTAATAATTACGGTAGCAAAAACAAAATTCATTGAATATAAAATCTAATAGTTAATTTTGCTTTAATACTCATACCCAATGAAAAAAGCCACTTTTACAGCGACCTTGGAAATAATAGGAATCAATCCTTTTGTTTTTGTTCCCGAAAAAATTCTGGAAGCTACTTTCGAAGCATCAGGAAGAAATAAAAGTCCGATTCCGGTAAAAGGAACCGTGAATGGAAAGGAATTTCAACAAAATCTGATGAAATACCTGGGAGAGTGGAGACTGTATGTCAATTTAACCATGTTGAAAAACTCCCCAAAGAGAATTGGAGAAAGCATTGAGGTGATGTTGGAATATGATGATACTGAGAGAAGTATTTCTATCCACCCTCAATTAGAACAGGCCATAAAAGAGAGTACGTTGGCTAGAAATAACTTTGAAAAACTGATTCCTTCAAGACGACATGAATTGATCCGTTATATCAACAATCTGAAAACAGAAGCCAGTATTCAGCGTAATATTGAAAAAATCATCAGGCATTTGCATGGTGAAACAGATTTCTTTGGAAAGAAGATTGAATAGGAAATCAGAAACTAAACATCAAAATTTCATGGAAGAAGTGATGATAAAATAAAAAAACAAAATCCGGAACATGTTCCGGATTTTGTTTTTTATCTATGAATTTAAAGTTTTGCTCAATTTTATGGCGTCCTGGTTGTTAGGATCGTATTTCAACGATTTTGCAATATGTTCTTTTGCTTTATTAGGATCACTTTGTTGTTCTGAGAAGGCAATATAGAAATAGGCATAGGCCAGATTCTTTTTATTTTGTTCCACTTCTTCAGGTTTTACTGCAGCGATGTACTTTTCATAAGCAATTTTTGCATTGGCATCATCTTTAGCCGACTGATAAGCATAAGCCTGGCTGTAATAAGATGGAGCCCAATCTGGTAATAAAACAGATATTTTTTTCCAGGTATCAATTGCATTGGTCCAATCGGATGCTTCCTGGTAAATAGTTGCTAATTTAGCTAAGGCTTCCGTATCTTTTGGATTGGTTTCAATTTGTTTTTTAAGACCTTCTATAGTAGGATTTGTTGATTGAGTGGCAACAGCAGTTTGATTTGCTGTGTTGTTGGCACTATCCGGTTGAGTAGTTTGAGCACTTACAAAACTGGCACTTCCTACAAGAATTAAACCTGCAAATAGGTTTTTGATATTTACTTTCGGCATTTTCATAATCTTATATTTTAATAATTCTGAAAATTAAAATTCAATAATAATTCCATAAATGCTCAAATTTTAGAGGCTTTAAGTTTTTTTAGAAAATATTAACGGGAATTCTATTTTTTTTAGATTAATTTTTGATTCGTTGTTGTTTGAGTCTATCTTTGTAAGTCTATTTTTATAATCAAAATATCGTATGAATATCATATTAGCTTCCACATCCACTCTTTTTGGTGGGGAATATCTGGAATATTTAAGAGAAGAATTAATTCAATTATATACAGGAATTGACGAAATTGTTTTTGTTCCTTTTGCCCGGCCGGGTGGTATTTCCCATGATGAGTATACGGCAAAAGCCCGTTCATTTTTCGAAACCATTAATATTAAAGTAAAGGGTCTTCACGAATTTGAAGATAAAATTGAAGCTTTAAACAAGGCAAAAGGTTTTTTTACAGGTGGTGGAAATACATTTTTATTGGTGAAAACATTGCACGAAGAAGGATTGATGTCTGTTTTAAAAGAAAATGTAACCCATGGAAAACCATACCTGGGATGCAGTGCAGGAAGCAATATCGGAGGACAGAATATGAAGACTACGAACGATATGCCGATTGTTTATCCGCCAAGTTTCGACTGTATGGGACTGGTTCCTTTCAACCTTAACCCACATTATCTTGATCCTAACCCGGATTTAAAACATAATGGGGAAACCAGAGAAACCCGTATCCTGGAATTCCTTACCCAAAATGACCTTAAAGTAGTTGGTCTTAGAGAAGGAAACTGGATCAGAAGAATCAATGAAACCATTACTGTGGAAGGAAAAGAACTGACCAGAATTTTTGAAAAAGGAAAAGAACCTTACGAAATAGAAGCAGGAAGCTCATTATAATGAAGCAGGAAGACCTCAATTGTTTTATAGAACGCAATCTGAAGAATTTTTCAGTGAACAGTACCGGTTGGAATACTCTGATCGGAGAAATGCTGTCTGAGTTGGTTAATGCAGGATGGAATATGGAACATGATGTTTTTGGAAAAGAAAAATTCGGGGAGCTGCGATGCTATATTTATTCTGAGGATGAAGAACTGAATACCAATCTGAGAAAGATCACTAATAAATATTCCCAATTATCTCAAAAGGTCTGTGAGATTTGTGGTAATGAAGGAAAACTAAGGATGATTAATTCCTGGGAAACTACTTTATGCCTTAATCACTTTCTTGATCAGAAACCTATCATGGAAATTGATGAAAACAGAATATTATTTATAAGAATAAATCTATTCTGAATGTGAGGGATATTATACAAACTGAAGTGGAATTCGATTTGAAAAAATTGAAACTTTACACAAAAGATCACATTAATACCGATGAATATTTCTCTTTTTCCTGCTATGAACCGAATTATTATCTGCTTTTGAAGACTATTCCGCAGCACTTATTTCCGGAAGATCTACGGAACAGAATTTCAGATCTGTTCCAGAATCTCCAGAACTGTGAGATCTGCGGGCATGTAGCTGTATATCATAAATCCTGTTTACGCTGTCATAATGAACCTTGGGGTACCAGCGAATATCATGAAGAAGACTATGAGGGAAAGTCAGAATATATAAAAGAATGTCAAATGGATATTTTCATAGATGAAGATGGCTATGAGGAATGTTTTAAATATGATTGCTCTTTTGAGAAAATTCCTGACCATCAGATTCTTTTCACTCCCGATGATCTCGAAGAATATGAAAAGCTTTTATTTTAACTATATTTGATTTAGAATAATGATATGCAATTTTACATCTCTGTCCATCTGATGAAGGAGGAGTCAGAATGGTACCATGTATCATATGAAGATGGTGGATCAATGTAAAATTTGTATATGCTTACCAGCAAAATTTTAGCACAAAACAACAATGCAATGAAAAAAACACTTGCAGTTCTCACACTTTCTGTACAGATTGTTTCGGCCCAGAATATGGCCCAGAAATTAGATAAAGCAACCAAAGATCTTATGGACTCTTCAGGGGCTGTTGCTTCTAATTTGTCATTTTATGTGTCAGATGACAATGGCAATTTTATTTATGAATACCAGGGGAGTAAGGGACTTTCTACAGCTTCTACCCAGAAAATATTTACAGCAGGTGCTGCATTAGAAATATTAGGGAAAAATTATACCTATACCACCACTGCAAATTACTCCGGAAGCATATCTGGAGGGAATCTGAATGGAAACCTTTTCATCAGTTCCAATGGTGATCCTACTTTGGGAAGCTGGAGATATGAAGCATACAAACCCGAAAATTTTAAAAAGAAACTGATAGAGGCTGTTAAAAATTCCGGAATTACAAAAATTTCCGGGGATCTGGTGATTGATGATTCTTATTTTGACCATCAGACCATTCCCGGTGGATGGCCGTGGGATGATCTTGGAAATTATTACGGAGCAGGAGTCTGGGGTATCAACTGGAAAGAAAATCAGTTTGATATCAACATCAACGGGACAGACTTTAAAAGCTTTTCCTATCCGCTGGAAGGTGTAAAATGGCTGAATGACCTGAAAACAGGCGGTAGTTCTGATCAAAGTTTAATTTTTACGGCACCTCACTCCAATGTAGCTTTAATTAATGGAATGCTTCCGGGAGGAAAAACAGTAACCGTTTCCGGTTCTACTCCTAATCCGCCTTTGCAACTGGCAGCAGAAGTAAAACAATGGTTAAAAGAATCAGGAATTGAACTTACCGGAAAAGCTCTTACTAATTCACAGCTCGAGCTAGAAGGGAGACAGGCTTTGGAAGCTCCTAAAAGTAATGTAATCCTAACGTACCAGTCTCCAACACTGGATAAAATCGTCTATTGGTTTTTGAGAAAAAGCATCAACCTTTACGGGGAAACATTGATTAAAACTTTAGGAAAAGAGAAAAAAGGTAATTCTAGTTTTAAAAGCGGAGTCGCTTACTTAAAAGAATTCTGGAAATCAAAGGGAATCAACCCTAATATGATTAATTTTGCAGATGGAAGCGGCCTTTCACCACAGAATTATGTTGCTGCAAAAGCTGAAGTGCAAGCTCTTTTATATTCAAAAAAACAATCCTGGTTTGATTCTTATTATGATGGATTTCCGGTTCAGGAGAATGGTATGAAAATGAAGAGCGGAACAATGAGAGATACCAAATCCTTTGCAGGTTATCATACTGCAAAAGATGGAAAGAAGTATGTGTTCTCCATTATTATCAATAACTATCAGGGGAGTGGAAGTACAGAGCTGCAGAAAATTCTTAATGTTTTAAAATAAATAACCTTGAGGAAATCCATATTAACCAGATTAAATAACTGGATTATTTTTGTTGTGATGACTACTTTGGTAATCGCCATTGTAGTATCTTCTACAGCATTGATTAATTTCCTTAGAAAAGAGGAAATTAAAAGGATTAATCTGCTCTCGAAGGCAATCAGAATTCAGCAGGAAGTAAAAAGTCCTGATACTGATGTTCTGGATTTATTGCCTGAAATCCTGAATATAAACAATACCATTCCGTTCATTGTGACGGATAAATATAAAAATCCTATTCTTGATCTTGGGTATTACCGTAATATTCCTGAAAGCACAATCAAAAATCCGGAAAAGCTTCATGATCTGATGATGAATATGGAGAAAAATTATGCTCCGATTGAGATCAAGGTTCCGGATGGTAATAACCAATTTGTATATTATGACAATTCACGGTTGCTGAATAATCTACGGTATTCACCTTATATTCTAGGATTGTTTATCCTGCTGTATTTCGGATTTACTTTCTGGTTTTTTAAAACCATTAAAAAGACCGATGAAGGGTATCTTTGGGCAGGTCTGGCCAAAGAAACAGCCCATCAGATTGGTACACCTTTATCTTCCATGATTGGCTGGATGGAAATTATGAAACTGGAGAATTCAGATTCCGAAGGGGTGAAGGAGATTGAAAAAGATATTGAAAGGCTAAGAACCATTTCCGAACGTTTCTCAAAAATAGGTTCTGTTCCTGAGCTGAACGATATGAATTTCAACCAAACGATCCAGGAGAACTATGATTATTTAAAAACAAGAATTTCAAGAAAAGTTGATTTTATCCTTCATCTTCCTGTTTATACTGTGTTGGTTCCACATAATAAAATTCTGATGAGCTGGGTAATTGAAAACCTTGTGAAGAATGCTGTGGATGCAATGAAAGGAGAGGGTACCATTGTAATGTCAGTTTTTGAAAGGAATAAAAACATACTTATTGAAGTAAAAGACAATGGCAGCGGAATGACGAATCAGCAGGCCAGAAATGCTTTTAAACCTGGATATTCCACTAAGAAAAGAGGCTGGGGACTGGGATTGTCATTGGCTCAGAGGGTCATTCATGAATATCATAATGGAGATATTAAGATTTCCCAGACCGAAGTTGGAAAAGGAACGACTTTCAGAATTACAATTAAAAAGGGATAAATGGGAATTCTAAATCATAGGATTAGAACTTTTTTTAAGATAGCTGCTAATAAAAAAAACAAAAGCGAGGATCATTTCCTCGCTTTTATATTTATTTTTTACCTGTAAGCCACTGAGTTTGTAGTTTCAGTTCTTCCGGGCTTGGATTAGCTTTGAATTGAAGCGTTTCCACGCTTAGTTTATCCAGAATAGCTTTCCCTTTAAGAGTCATTTTTTCTTTTTTACCAGCATTGTCTCTTAAAATAGTTACCGTAACTTCCTGTCCATCCTTGATCGTTCTGGTATACCCTATAAAGTCTTGGATTTTTTGAATATCAATGGTCTTTCCATCCAATGCAAGCACCTGATCGGTAATTTTAAATCCTATACTTTTGGCAAATGGAGATAAAGTAGAATTTTCATCGAAAGCCAGGGCTTTATTTTTATCATCATATCCTGTTTGGTTAGGGTCTTTAATAAGCCAGAAGATAGGAGCTGTTTCCTGTTTGTGAACATCTACACCTACCATTTTCAGATATTCTGCATAAGGTGTAGGCTGGTTTCCTGCAATATATTTATTATAAAAATCCTTTATCTGTGGATATCCTGTTACTGTTACCAGTTCATCAATCAGTTTATCATCTTTGAACGGTTTGTTTTCCCCGAATCTTTGAGAAAGTTTTCTGATCATATCACGGTAACCCATTTCTCCATTGGACAATTTTCTCAGTTCAATATCCATGCACATGGCTAAAAGAGCACCTTTTTCATATACATTTCTGTATTGATCTTTGTAGGCATCCTGCAATACGTTTTTACTCATTACCGTAAACGGCATGGTATCATTGTAGTTTTTAGAGTTGGTAATCTTTTCTCCGATTCTTTTAAGAAACTCATCCTTGTTGATAAGTCCTTCCTGAATTTGGAATAAATTCGCAAAATATTCAGTTCCGCCTTCATACATCCAGAGATGCTGAGACATTTTCGGATCTGCATAATTAAAATAATGGATTTCTTCAGAATGCGTTTTCAAAGGATTAACAGTATGGAAGAATTCGTGGGAAACCACATCTGTAATAGTTTGGTCAATAGCTTCCTTAGGCATGGCTTCAGGAAGTACTACACTGGTAGATTCATGGTGCTCCAATGCTCCAAAACCTTTTACCATAGGACCATCGCCACCAGATAGATAAAGCATAATGGCGTACTTCTTATTGGTATTCATATCCCCAAGGAATTTCTTTTGGGCTACCACCATTTTTTCAAGATTATCCTTGAAATCTGCTGCTTTATATTTTCCGGTAGGAGAGTAAACTCCTAACACAAGATCCATTCCACCTGCATTGAAGGTAATATAATCCGGTTTGGTGTACATAAGCGGAGAATCTGTAACCTTGGCATAATTGGCAAGCGTATAGGTGTCTGTAGATTCAGATTTATCCTGATCTACCAATGCTGTGGTCCCGTAAAAATCAGTCGGTTTTTGAACAACAAGCTGATAAGGTACATCCTGCATATTTTCAATATATCCGATAAAACCGTGGGTATTGATCATATAAACTTTTCCTGCTTCAATATCAGTTCCTGAAGGAGAAAATACAGCTTTATGTTTTGAAGTATCCATTTCTTCATCAAAGCTATCATTTACAAGATAGGAGATTTTGCTCAGGTTCTGAGCATTTTTCAATGAATAACTATTATCATTAACTTTTGTGAAGGCTAATTCCTTTCCTTTATTATCATAAAATTTGATCCCTTCTATGAATCGTCCGTAATCATCTACAGAATAAGTTCCCGGAACCGTTTTAGGAAAATGGAATTTAATATCTCCCGATTTCATTTTTGGGAATTCCATTGTAACGGCTACTTTATCATCTTTTACATTAACGAGGTCTATAGTGGTTTTTATAGATTGGGCATTTGCTAAAAAAGCGGCAAAGAGGCCTAAGCTAAGTGCTGTTTTTCTCATTAGGTTTAAATTTATAGTTAAGTAGTTGTTTATTTTTCCATTTTGTTACTGAATCAAGTATTAAACTTTTCTTAAAAAAAGATTAAGAAAAATAAAAAGGCAAACCTGCTGATCTGCAAATTTGCCTTTGTTATTTATTGAACACTCAGATAGTTGATATAATAATTCTTATTCAATTCAACCGGAGTGCTTTTCTTTAGCTTTACCGTCTGCCATTCTTCAGTTGGATTTATCGTCTGATCTCCATTGATAATGATCGGAAGTTTCAGGTTTTTCACCACATTCGTATATCTGAATTTCAGACTGTCCCCGTTTTGAGTATATTCAAGAGTCGGGATTTTAATGGTTCTGAGATACTGATCAAATACAGTAGAGAAATCAATACCCGCTTTTGATGAAATATAATCTTCAATTTGCTTTGTGGTAACTGTCTGATGATAGAATTCTTTACCTAACCCTCTTAAAATCTGTCTGAATTTTTCATCATTATTAATGACTTGTCTTATTGTGTGAATCATATTGGCTCCTTTCGGATACATATCACCACTGCCTTCATTTCTTACGCCATACTTCCCGATGATAGGAACATCATTTGCTATTTTTCCTCTAAGGCCTATCATGTATATATCAGCAGATTTTTTATCAAGATAGTTTTCGGTAAAAAGAACTTCAGAATACATGGTGAAACTTTCATGGATCCACATATCTGCCTCATCCTTTGCGGTAATATTATTGGCAAACCATTCGTGGCCACTTTCGTGAATGATAATATAATCCCATTTCAGACCAATTCCTGTTCCTGAAAGATCTTTTCCACGGTAGCCATTTTGATAATCATTTCCATAAGCTACATTACTTTGGTGTTCCATACCCAGATAAGGAGAATCTACCAGTTTGTAAGAATCTTCATAGAAAGGATAAGGGCCAAACCAGTGTTCAAATGCGGAAAGCATAGGTTTTACCTGTTCAAACTGTTTTTTTGCTTTTTCTAAATTATAGTCAAGTACCCAGTAATCCAGATCCAGTTTTCCTTTTTCCCCATCAAAAGTATCTTTGAAATTAACATATTTACCAATATTCGGGATGATAGAGTAGTCATTGATAGGATTTTTCACTTCCCAGGTATAGGTAGTCTTGTTTCCGCTGGTCTTTTTATCGATCAATCTTCCGTTGCCAACGCCTACCAAATCATTGGGGGTAATAATCTTCATAACGATTCCGTTGTCCGGCTCATCGCTCCAGATATCTTTAGTAGGAAGCCATATAGAAGACCCGATTCCCTGAACAGCAGGACTCATCCACGGGTTCCCGTTTTTATCCTGAGTGAAAACCCATCCACCTTCCCAAGGAGCATTCTTTGCAATCTGCGGGTTTCCGGAATAGTCAACGTCAATCGTATATTTTTCACCTTTTTTAAATTTTTTCTTAGCCGTGATGAAAATAAAATCGCCATCCTGCTTAGAGCTGGCAATAGGAAAACTTGCTGTAATTTTTCCAGCTTTCATCGGCTGCTGAAGATCAATCTGAAAAATAGGATTGGTAACATCCTTTATGATCTCAAAGCTTATTTTGTTTGTTCCCTTGATACTTTTCTGTTCGAAATCAGGTTCTACGGAAAAATTATATTTTTTTACATCCCAAAAATCCCTGAATGGGGTATTGGAACCTTTCAATGTATCTTGTTTAGTATAGACTTTATCTCTTTCAAAGAATTGCCCAAAAGCAAGTCCGGAAACCAATAAAAGAGTGTATGACAGCTTTTTCATGTGAAATTAAATTAATAATCTTTTCAAAAGTATAAAATTAAATTAACAGCCGGATAACGATGGGATGAAAATACAGACTAAATTATTCTGAAACATATAAAAAGCCCGACTAATGCCGGGCTATCTTATAAATAGATGTGGGAATCTTATTTTTTAATGAATTTCAGATTTGAAGTCGTTCCCTTATCTTCAATTGAAATTACATAAGCTCCGGTACTTAATCTTGAAACGGAGATCTTATTGTCTGAGATTTGGCCGCTCATTACTTTCTGTCCTGCCATATTGGTGATTGAGAATTGTGCCTTAGGAGAAACCTGAGTTACATTCAATACATCACTAGCCGGGTTAGGGAAAATCTGAATTGAAGCCTTGTCTTTTACCGTATCACTGGTAGAAAGCTGTTGTTGGATCAATACAGGATAATCTTCAATTTCACCATAATCCTGGCTGCTGCATCCGTTTTGTGGTTGATTGCCGTATGCCATTATAACTCTCATAATCACATTTCCTCCCGTATAAGCATCCATAGGTACAGAGAAAGTTCCTGTTACCGGAGTTATTTTGTTAGGAAGGGTTGTTAAAATAATTTCAGAATCAGCAAAATATCCGTCTTTATTAAAGTCTATCCATGCTGTTACCCCTTCATTATAAGTAGTAGTACTAGTCCATTGTTTAGATACACTCAATATGTTACCGGTTGAACCCTTAGAGAGTGTAATTAATTTTGTAGGATCTGTTGTGTAATCTGTATACGGTGAGGCGGTACTATTATTGGAAATAGGATTCATGCCTGTAGGAGTTACCGTTACATTAGAAATAAATTCATCTGCAGGGTTTGCACTCACCGAGCAAATAAACGGAAGGGTTGTAAAATTGGTTGAAGACGAATAAGTACCTACTGTAGCGTTACAAACATTAGCTATTTGCACTTCATATTGAGTAGCAGGATCTAATCCGGAAATAAAAGAGGCGTTTGTAGCTGACGGAATCGTTGTCCAGGTAGCAGCTCCTACTTTTCTATACATCAAAGAGTAGGTTGCATCCTGAAGGGCTCCCCAATTTATATTGGCAGATGATTTTGTAACACCGGAGGCCGTAATTCCTGCAGGTGCAGCTGAAGAGCATGGACTGGATGAGGCAGAAACAGTAGCATTGCCTATGGCATAAAATACATTGTCTATAGCGCTTACTCTAATTTTTACATTTGAATTCGTGGCAAGTGAAGAAAATGAAAAAGCTTCAACTCCATCATTCGGCGTAGATGGAGTAATGACAGTCCATGTTACTCCGTTGTCTGTGGTATAGTCTATTTTCACATTCTGCACGTTATAAGGCGAACTGTTTGTATTCACAACATCCCAGGTAATGGCACCGGCCATATTGTTATAAACAGTGTTTGACGTTACTTTAAATGGTCCATCATTCCCAACATCCAATTTTACCAGACTGCTCTGTGTTTGTTGTTGGGCAGGATTAGGATTATTATCTCTTACTGTTACCTTGAAGTTCATTACCCTTGCTACACTAGGCAAAAGTTCCCAGTTCTGTACTGTGGTAAGGTTTCCAGTAAGTACAGTTTCCAGCTTTGGAAAATAACGGGAAGGTGAAGTTGTTGGAGGCCAGGATCTGAAAGTAGCTCCACTGGTACGGGTTGAATTTAAGGCGTTAAATAAAGTGCTAGAAATATCATACTGCTCCCATACGTAAGTCATAGGATCATTCTGAGCATCCGTTGCACTGGCTGTTAATACGAAAGCGGTTCCTTTTGGAATGACTTTATTAACAAGCGGCTGTATTACCGGAGGAGTGTTGGCTACCGGAACATTGATATCACAATTTTTACCATTTACGTAAGCTTGGATCTGCTCAATATTGATGACATGGAAATAAGCATCAGAATTCATCTGTACATTTGCCGCAGTAATTCCTGCATATCCCATAATGGTAGATCCTGATCCCGGTTCTATTGGAATGTCTGTTTGACCTTGATTGACAGACATGGTATGGCGTCCTCCAAACTGATGTCCTAACTCATGGGCTACATAGTCAATATCAAAAGTGTCTCCAAAAGGTTGATCTACTATTGCCGGAGAAGTGATTCCAGCTCCTTTTGATGTAGCATCATTATTGCTGGCAGGATTTATACAAACATTTCCAACACGGCCGGCACTTCCGCCGCCACCTCTGTGTCCGAAGAAATGACCAACATCATAAGCCGCATTCCCTATGCCGGGAGTATTGGTCAGTGTTTGCTGAACCTGTAAGTTCCATGCACCGGGAGCACTAAAAGTACCATTAGAATTGGCAATAACATTAGAGTAAGGATCTGTAGCAGGATCTGTAAAAATAACCTGTGGAAAATCCTGTACAATTAAATGAATGCCTAAATCTCTTTCATAAACACCATTTACCCTGTTTATCGTGGCATTAATACGGGCAGCAGCGCCTGGAACACCTCCTGCCAATTGAGTGTATTCCCCGTTTACAGAAACAGCAAGTCTGTAGGTACGGTACTTTTGATCATTATTCTTATTAAAGCTTCCTGCGCTGCTTAGTCCTTTTTTTGATTGTAAAAGTTGCTTCATCTCCTTTTTAGCCCCTGCGGATTCGGATGTTGTACACTCAAAAGCACTTCCATCTTGTGTTTTCCTGGATTTGAAAAACACACCATAGATATCTTTCTCTTTGGTTACAGGTTCAATGAATTCGTATTTTCCGGTATTAGCGTCAAAAATCATTGATTGAAAATCATTAGGAGCAGTACTGAATCTGATCTGTTTATTAGGATTATCCACTCCAACTCCTGAATAGGCCCCTAATTGATATCTTTCGGCCATAGATTTCTCAACCACAGGAGAACTGTAGACTGAAAATCTTTCAACTTTCCCGTCAGTTGTAGGAATAGAAACGACTACAGGGGCGCCGCCTTTTCCGGCTTCCGGTGCGTCTTTTAATATCGCTCTTAAAGAATTAAGATCCATCTTATAAGCGTACAGAATGTTGACTTCTTTCCTTATAGGCTCCACTCTTTCTGAGACAGGCTGCCAGCGTTGCGCCTGCAAACTGGCCAGACTTAAGGTTAATGTTAAAACAAGAATAATTTTCTTTTTCATAATATTTTACGTGATTAAGATTTATTCGTATAAAAATAGTATAAAAATTCTTATTTTATTGATTATTTTTAGTTAAAATGTTTGTGTTTTTAAATTTAACAAAATGCGAGAATGAAACTTTTAATAAATTTGAATTGGATTATTTTTTTTATTAAATAAAGATAATTTTAAGAAAAAAATACATGTAGAAGAATGGTTTAAAAAGGGTTAAAAAGAACATCCGGTTTTCAATTTTGAAAACCGGATGCTGATTGTAATATTTTTAAGGATTTTATATCCTGATTATTTCTGTACTACTGGAAGATTTCCATTGCTTTTCTGTACTCTTTTATAAGTAAAAGTACACATCATAATACTGAATTCATATAAGATAAGTAATGGGAAAGCGGCCATCAGCATACTTAATACATCCGCTGGAGTTATAATGGCTGCAACTACCATGATTAATACAATAGCATGACGACGGTAAGTCTTCATAAATACAGGAGTAAGAATTCCGATACTGGTAAGGAAATAGATCAGAATAGGGAACAGGAAAATAACCCCCATTCCTAAAACAACCTGTAAAAATAATGTCGTATAATCACTCAGGTCATAAAGAGGCACAATGATATCCGAAATTTTAAAGATTACCCCAAAATTAACCGCGAAAGGAAGAATTAAAAAGTATCCGCATAAAACACCGGTCATAAAAAGCATCCATACTGCATTAATAATGTATATTGAATTCTTTTTCTCTCTTGGATGTAATGCCGGGCTGATGAAACGCCATAATTCCCAAACGATATAAGGAAATGCAGCTACCATTCCACCAAAAACAGAAACGGCCATCATCACATTAAACTGCTGATACAGTCTTTGTACACGCACCGGAAAATCTTTCGGAAGATGAATGCTATCTTCTCCCAAAATCATCCTTGAAAAGTGATTGACAATTTTGAAAGTCGGGAAATCATTTCTGGTAGGTCCAAAAAAGATATGGTCCATAATCCAGTTGATATTAAAACCAACCACAAAGGCTGCAACGATGATAGCAATAATTGAACGGACCAAGTGTCCTCTTAATTCTCCAATATGCCCCAGAAAGGACATGTCTTTTTTGTTGTCCATATAAATAGAATCTGTCAAAATACCAACCGTAAAGGCAAGCAGTTTAAGTCTGCGAAATTATGAAATAATAATCAGTATTTAGAATTTATTAGTCATGAATTTGTTAAGGTTGATGTTACAGATTGTTGACCTATTTATAAAGATAGGTTCGAATGTAAAAACAGACCCCTTAAAACAATTATTTCAAGAGGTCTGCCGTGCTCTATCCGGTTAAGGTTATTTTTCCAGAATCTCCAATACTTTTTCTGCTACAGCAGCTCCGGATTGAGGATTTTGCCCTGTTACCAGATTTCCATCTGCTACCGCAAAAGGAACAAAATCCTGGTCTGCTTTTACATAATGAGTGCCTTTGCTTTTCAATACATCTTCTGTAAGATAGGGCATATGATCTGCCAGTTCTGCTGCAATTTCTTCTGAATTTGAAAAGCCGGTTACCGTTTTTCCTTTAATCAGAAGTTCTCCATTAGAAAGGGTAATATTAAAAAGAGCTACAGCTCCATGACATACGGACGATACAATTCCTCCGTTTTCATATATATTACGGGCTATTTTCTGTAATTCTGTATTGTCAGGAAAGTCCCAAACTACTCCATGTCCACCTGCATAATAAATAACACTATAATCTTTAGAGTTGATATCACCTGGTCTTAAAGTGTTTCCTAATTTGTTTCTAAATGTATCATCAGCGTAATATTTCCAGTCTACAGGCTGTACAAACATTTGGAGAGAAATAGGATCAAGTGGAGTATACCCTCCTTTCGGGCTTACAAAATCAATTTCATAGCCTTGTTCTTCCAGTTTTTCATAAAAATGAACCGCTTCTCCCAGCCATAAGCCTGTTGCTCTTTCCATATTAGGATATTTTTCCACACTTGTCACTACGATTAATGCTTTCTTTTTCATTGGTATTGTTGTTTAAAATTATAGAACAAAGATTGGATTTTTTACAACACAATGATAAGGATATACCTCAAAAAAAAGATGTGACACATATCACATCTTTATAAATATAACCGGCTTAATGTTTCTCTTGAAACTCCCAGATAGCTTGCAATAAGCTGTTTCGGAATATGATCTATAAAACCTGGATATTGTTTTATAAAATCTTCATAACGCTCTTTGGCAGATTTACTCATTAACGAAAGAATCCTCTGTTGTAAGGCAACGTAGCCGAAATTAGATTTTACCCTGAAAAAATGTTCCATCACAGGAACTTTTGAACAAAGGATATTTAAATCTTCAAATGATAGGGCATGTACTTCAGCATCTTCAATGCAATCAACAGCCAATGATGAGGTTTCTTGCTTAAAAAAGCCTGCGAAATCAGAAATCCACCAGTTGGCCGCTGCAAACTGAAGAATATATTCTTTTCCTGTATGATCTATGAAACTGCTTTTAAGAATACCTTTTTCTATTAGAAAAATTTCATGTACAGGCTGGTGTTCCTGTATCAAAAACTGTCTTTTCCTGAATCTTTTTTCTACAAAAAAGCCTTGAATCATCTCAAATTCATCATCCGAGAGGGTAACAATTTCCTGAATATGTTCTTTTAGAAAATGGTTCATCTTAACAATCGATGATTAATTGATTCCTTCATCAAGCAATGTATGCAGATCAATAATCCCGAAATACTTTCCGTTTTCGGTGACTACCAACTGACCGATGTTATTCCCTTTTAAAATTTTCATGGCTTCTTTCGCAAGGGCATCCTTTTCAATAGTTCTTGGATTGGAAGACATAATGTCTTTCGCCAAAACTTTAGTGATCTCTTCTCCTTTCATCAGCATTCTTCTCAAATCCCCGTCGGTAATCACTCCAATAATCTGATCTTCATTAGTAACAACCGTAATTCCATGACTTGATGCACTGATGGAAATAATAACATCTCTAATGGTAGCTTCTTCTGAAACCTGAGGCTTCTGTGAAGAAAGAAACTGTTCAACCTTTGAAGTCAGATTTTTACCCAGGCTTCCTCCAGGATGGAACTTCGCAAAATCATTCGCTTTGAAATCATTCAATTCCATTAAAGCGACAGCAAGCGCATCTCCTAATGCCATTTGAATTGTAGTAGAACTTGTAGGAGCGAGTTTATTAGGACAAGCTTCTACATCAACATGTGTATCCAGAATAATTTCTGAAAATTCAGCAAGTTTACTGCTTTTGTTTCCGGTCATTCCGATCAATGCTGAAGAATAATCCCTCAAATAAGGAACCAGATTTGCTATTTCAGGAGAATTTCCGGAATTGGAGATACAAAGTACCACATCCTGTTTCTGAATCACTCCAAGGTCACCATGAATCGCTTCCGAAGCATGCAAAAATTGTGATGGAGTTCCCGTAGAGTTCAGAGTAGCAACAATTTTATTGCCTACATGGGCTGATTTTCCGATTCCTACTACAATTAGTTTTCCTTTGGCAGAGTGAATAATTTCTACTGCCTGTGCAAATTGGTCGTCAATTCTGTTTTTTAACTTTTCTAATTCTGAAATTTCAATTTCTAAAGTGCTTTTAGCAATTGATATAATGTTGGTTCTATCCATTTTATGACGATAAGGTATACAAAAAAGTTTTCTAAAAACGTTATATTTTAAAAACAATATTTAATATAAATTTTATTTTTTATAAATTCGTTCGCTTTTATTTTAAGCAGAATTTTTATAACTTTGGGTTAGATGCAAATTTAGCAATTGAAAATTAGATGAGCGCAAAAAAAGCCAATTTATCAGGCGAATTGAAAAAGTATTTTGGGTTTTCTACATTTAAGGGACAACAGGAACAAATCATAGAAAATCTATTGAATGGGAAGGATATATTTGTTTTGATGCCTACAGGTGGTGGTAAATCATTATGTTATCAGCTTCCGGCACTTATTTCGGAGGGAACAGCAATTGTTGTTTCACCTTTAATAGCGTTAATGAAGAATCAGGTAGATGCCGTAAACGGGCTATCATCTGATGATGGGGTAGCGCATGTATTAAATTCATCATTAAACAAGACACAGACAAAACAGGTTTTTGACGATATTAAAAGCGGGAAGACCAAGCTTTTGTATGTAGCTCCTGAATCATTGATAAAAGATGATTATCTGGACTTTTTAAAAGAAGTTAAGATTTCTTTCTTTGCGATTGATGAGGCTCACTGTATTTCAGAGTGGGGACATGATTTCAGACCGGAATACAGGAACCTTAAACAGATTATTGATAAGATTGCCAATGTACCGGTGATCGCCCTTACGGCAACAGCTACGCCCAAGGTGCAGGATGATATTCAGAAAACACTGGGGATGACCAATGCTTTGGTCTTCAAAGAAAGTTTCAACCGTCCGAATTTATATTATGAGGTATGTCCTAAAATTAATATAGATAAGGAGATCGTTAAATTTATCAATCAGCATAAAGGAAAATCAGGGATTGTCTATTGTCTGAGCAGAAGAAAGGTGGAAGAATTCGCTCAGCTTTTGCAGGTCAATGGAATTAATGCCCTTCCTTATCATGCAGGTCTTGATCAAAAAGTGAGAGTAGCCAATCAGGATAAATTCCTGATGGAAGAAGTAGACGTAATTGTAGCTACCATTGCTTTTGGAATGGGAATCGACAAACCGGATGTACGTTTTGTAATTCACTATGACTTTCCAAAATCGCTGGAAAGTTATTATCAGGAAACTGGGAGAGCAGGAAGAGATGGCGGAGAAGGTCATTGTCTCGCATTTTATGATCCTAAAGATATCGAAAAATTAGAAAAATTTCTGGCCCAAAAACCTGTATCCGAAAGAGAAATCGGTTTACAGCTGTTGAATGAAGTGGTAGGTTATGCTGAAACATCCATGAGCCGAAGACAATATATTCTTTATTATTTTGGGGAAATCTTTGATCCGGTAAAAGGTGACGGCGCTCAAATGTGTGATAATTCATTCAATCCTCCAAAATTAAAAGATGCTACTTCTGATTTAACGAAGACACTCGAACTGATTAATGATACTGGAGAAAAATTCAAGGCAAAAGATCTTATTTCTGTTATTGTAGGGAAGGAAACTGCGGTTACTAAGTCTTATAAGCTGGAACAGAATCCTCATTTCGGTTTTGGAAAAGAAGAAAAAGATAACTATTGGAAAACCATACTGAGACAGGCAACGGTTCAGAATTTCTTACAGAAAGATATTGAAACGTATGGTGTTTTAAAGATTGCAGAAAAAGGAAGGAATGTATTGGCGGGTAAATCCAAAGATGTTTTCTTAATTGCTGAAGACAGGGAATTTGATCTTACACAAGCCAAGGCAGATAGTGATCAGTTACAGCAGCAAGCCGGAGGAGGTCTAGATCAAAAACTGTTTACCTTATTAAAGGAACTGAGAAAGAAAGTAGCCAAAAAGCATGGAATTCCTCCATATACCGTATTTATGGACCCAAGTTTAGAGGATATGACGGTTCAATATCCGATAACGGTAGATGAAATCAACAAAATTTATGGAGTAGGAGAAGGAAAAGCTAAGAAATATGGTAAAGAATTCGCCGATTATATTAAAACTTATGTTGAGGACAATAATATAGAACGTACCCAGGACATGGTATTGAAACAGGTGGCCAATAAATCAAGCCACAAAGTTTTCATTATCCAAAGTACTGATAAAAAAATAGATCTGGAAGATATTGCAAGAGCAAAGAACCTTTCTATGGATGAACTTCTGAAAGAAATGGAAAGAATTGTTTATCAGGGGACCAAATTAAACATCGATTATTATATTGAAGATAATTTTGACGAAGATATTGTAGACGGCTTCATGGAATTCATGAACGAATCTGAAAGCGACAGCATGAAAATTTTGCTGGACGAATTTGGAGACGAACTGTCTGATGAAGAGGTAAGAATGCTGAGAATTAAGTTTATCAGTGACGTTGCCAACTAAGGAATGAAATATGAAAAAAATAGTAAAAGCTCTTCAATTGAAGAGCTTTTTTGTTGTAGTTTAGTAAAAACGAATGCAATTATACTGAATGCAATTTTTAAAGAAAAACTACCTTGTCATTTTATTTTTTGTCATAATAGGTATCATTATTTACGACTACTTTTTTAGGCAGGATTTCAAGAATAACTATCAGAAAACCGGAGAATATGCTATTGGTACAATTCATGAAATTAAACCCTATGGAAGAGGGACTGGTTATAATTACCTTTACCTATTTAAGGTAGATAATAAAGAGTATAAAGGACGATGTGATGGAGAGATGCCTTTTTCTAAGGGACCACAAAATGTAGATAAAAGATTTCTGGTATTATATTTAAAGAATAATATTCATAGCAATAGCCTTTATATCAACATTCCTGTACATGATAGTATAAAAAATAATGCTGAATTAGAGAAATGGGTCTCAGAACATCCTGAAGTTAGATCTAAACTGGATTCAATTCCGGGTACTGGATGGTTTTTTGAAAATTACTTTTAGGATGATGAAATTGTGGATTTTCTTGCCACTGATGCACGAATTTCCTTTTACATTCTAACTCATTTTTTTGAAAGTTTATATATACATTATAATATTCTATGTGCCTATATGGTTCGAAATTTTTTAAACCGCATAGGCACATAGATTTTACAAATAAGATGATTAATGATAAAAGTAGATTTTAACAGTATACAATTTTATCGGAGATAAAATCTTTGCGCCTTATAGCATTCACCTATTCTATAATCTTCGCGTCTTTGCGAATGCCAACCAATATATATTTAAAAATTGAGATTGTTTTAACAGCAATGCTAAAAGGAATATTTGACTTGTAATTAAACTTTTTAGTAACTTTAACTGATGAAAAAAATATCTGTCATATTTATTCTGCCGGACTTAGAAACCGGAGGCGCAGAAAGGATAGTTACCACCATAGCAAATCATCTTTCCAGGGATCGTTTTGAGCCTAAGATTTTGCTATTGCGTAAACAGGGCGGATATCTTGATTTTTTGAAAAAAGATGTTGAAATTATTGACATTAATACTGAAAGGATCAGACATTCTTTAAAACCTATTTTGGGGGAAATTTACAGAAGAAGACCAGATATCGTATTTTCCGGTTTTGGAGAAGTAAATGCCTATTTGTCGTTGTTTATCAAGCTTTTTCCAAGAACAAAATTTATCGCCAGGGAAACAAATGTAGTTACTCAACATGTGACGAGAAAGGAAATTAAATTCTTTTATCATTTTTACAATAACTATCAGAAAATCATTGCGCAAAGTGATGATATGATGAAGGATTTGGTTGATAATTTTAATATCAAAAAGAAAAAAATCGTTAAAATCAATAATCCGGTGGACTTTGATTTTATTGATGAAAAATTAAAGTTTTCTTTAAAACCCGAAGGATTTAAATACAATTATAAGAACGTAGTGGCCATTGGAAACTTATCGGCCAGAAAAGGATTTGATAACCTGTTAAAAGTGTTTTCAAGGCTGAAAAATGAAAATATCATGCTTCATATTCTGGGCGATGGAAAGGATAGAGAAGTGCTGCTTCAGATGAAGGAATTTTTAGGACTAAAAAATGTTATTTTCCATGGCAGACAAGAAAATCCTTATCAGTTCTTAAAGTATGCAGACCTGTTTATTCTTTCTTCAAGGTATGAAGGTTTTCCCAATGTACTTCTGGAAGCAGGAGCATGTGGAACCTATTCTTTAGCCAACAATTGTCCGGGAGGAATCAATGAGATCATTCAGCATAATGTGAATGGAGAAATTGCCAATATTGAAAATTATGAGGATTTTGCGCAGCAAATCATAAAAGTAATGCATGAGAACTATAATCGTGATGCTATAAAGAACTCCATTAAATCCAGATTTTCAAAAAATATTATTTTAGATGAGTATGAAAGGGTATTATTGGATCTAATTTATAAATAATTAATAGCACAAAGCCTTATGAAGAAAACAATTCCATGTATTGCTTTCATGCTGTTTTCTATAACGGTAATGGCCCAGAAAAGCCGGATTGCCAGAAAAGAATTATTGAAAGCTCCAATGAATCAAAAAGTGACTACTGCTGAAGTTCAGGAAATAACAATGCCGGGAGGGGAGACTGCTCCCAAACATTTACATCCATGTCCGGTTATCGGAATTATCAAATCCGGAGAGGCCATTTTTCAGATAGAAGGAAGAGAAAGTATTATTCTTCATGAAGGAGATGCCTTCTATGAACCTAAAAATGTTAACATTCTTCATTTTGATAATGCCTCAAAAGAAAAAGCACTCGTTTTTACGGCAATGTATCTGAAAAAAGGGAATGAAGAAAATATACAGTTTCTAAATAAATAATTGAAATAAGGTGGTCATTTTAACTGCTAATTCAGCTTGCGTAGGTGCTTTTTTATTTTGGATTTTTCGAGCACCTGTAATTTAAATCAATTATTTAACATGATATTGGAAAGCATTGCTTTTTCGGGGATCGTTGTTGCATGTATGTGCATTGCTTTACTGTTTTCCAAAAAGAAAAATGTTTCTTCCGATTATTACCTTATCGTTTGGCTGTTGGTTGGAGCAATTAACCTTGTATACTATTTATTTCCGTTTTTACTTTCTGAAAGGCTTCAACCATTTGGTTTTGCTCTTCCTGTGCTAAGTATGGGAATGCTTTATCTGTATGTTATTTCGATTACCTTTAATATCCCATTTCGTTTTGGGTATTTGATTAAGCACTCTGTATTTTTTATGGGGTATAGTCTGTTTTTTATTGTTGTTTCAACGTTTTATAGCCAGATAGGGTTTAAAAACAGTATTCCTTATTTTATTGAAAAAGACCAAAATGGGATGTTGAATCTGATGACGTTTCCAATGGCTGTTGTGCCTGTGGTTTATATTGTTTTATGTTTTCTGGCTTTAAGAAAATATCAGAAAATGCTTCCTGAATATTATTCTGCTCTTGAAAAGATCAACCTTAACTGGCTGAAGTATATCATTGTTTCATTAATTATCCTTTTTATTGGGGTTTTCTGTATGATTGCTTTAGGAACGCGGACGGATATCATTCCTTTTGACAAAATCTTTCGGATCGTTGCGGTGGTGCAAAGCGGATATTTGTTCTGTATTGTATTCTTTAGTTTACGACAAAGTCTTGTGTTTCATCAGCAGGGAAAGCTGGATATGAATAATGTTGCTGCCAAAGAAGAGAAAATCAATATTCTGGATAAAAATGGCTCTGATAGTGTATCTCAAAAGCTGTTAAAGTTTATGGAAACAGAGAAACCTTACCTTGATGAGGAGCTGAGCCTGCAAAAATTATCTTCGTTAATGAATATTTCCACTCATCAACTTTCACAAACGATCAATCAGGCACTTCATACTAATTTTTACAAATTCGTAAACGCTTACAGAATAGAAGAGGTCAAGAAAAAATTGAGAGATCCTGAGTTTGAAAAGTATTCAATCCTGGGAATTGCTTTTGAATCAGGTTTTAATTCAAAATCTACTTTTAATAAGATCTTTAAAGAAGAAACCGGAATGACTCCATCTGAATTTAAGAAGTCCGGATCTATCAGAAAAGGGTCCTAACCGATCATTTAGGACGATCAGATTGTTGTTTTTATAGGATTTTTGACATCAAAAAAAACTATGGACACACCTCTTCATGTAAGCAACATCATTACACATGTTATCAGCGGAACCATTGCATTGATTGTTGGATTTTTAATCCTATTCAAAACAAAAGGAACACCAACGCATATAAAACTCGGGTATCTTTTTATCTATTGTATGATGGTGGTAGTAGCCACAGGAGCTTTCGGAGTTATTGTATTTAAAAGAAATCTTTTTCTACTGTTAATTACAATTTTGGCTGCCTACAACACTTATTCCGGATTCAGAATCTTAAAAGAAAAAACAAACCTTTTTTATTGGAAAGACCTTTTGGCTATGTTAGGAGCGTTAACTATTGCTTTGGTGTTTATGTATTATCTCAAATTTATTGGCTTTTATTGGAATCCAGTGGTTATTTATTCAGGGGTAGGATATTTGCTGCTGGTGGTTTCGTATGATGTATTCCGTTATTGTATTCCGGCATCCCGCTATGGTAATCTTTGGCGATATGAACATTCTAGTAAAATGATAAGTGCAATGGGAGCTCTTTTATCAGCATTTATAGGAACTCTTCTTCCGGATTATAAACCTTATAGCCAGTTTCTTCCCTCTTTGGTAATGATCTTAATCATGATCTTTTTTAATATCAAAATCTATTTACGTTTAAAAATCAAATGACCCTTTAATCAACACTTTTCCTGAAGCTTTTATTTCCTCAGAATATTAGACTTAGCGAATAGAAATTCTTGAGAATAAAAACAAACATCATTTTTTGTATGCTATTGATCGTAACTTCATATTAATACGTTTTTAGTATTTTTGCGTTTCAAATAAAAATAGAATGAAAATGATTCCTAAAATAGGATGCGCTTGTGAAAAACCTGACCACAATTATACTGAATTTAGAAGTTCCGAACTAGGGGTAGACCATACTAACGGAAGATATGGGGAAGTAAGTATTCAACAGTGCAAGTTATGCCAAAGAATATGGATTCATTATTTTGTTGAATATGAGCATTATTCCAAATCAGGAAGATGGTACAAAGGAATTGTTTCGAAAAAAGACCGTTCACAGATAACCCCTGAAAACGCAGTGGAATATCTTGAGAATCTGGAATGGTATGTTTATGGAGGTTCGTTTTTTGAAAGCACAGGAACGATCGGAAAAGGTAAGCTACAGCTGGATTGATAACCGCGTTAAGGTATTTAAAATTTTTTGATCTCAAAATTGATAAAACTCACTTTGGTGCTTGGTAATTTATATGTAAATTTGTGAGACTTAAGATAGATAATAATAAACAAATTCATAAAATAACATGAGTCAATTCGATGTTACCGTAATAGGTTCTGGTCCTGGAGGTTATGTAGCTGCGATCCGTGCAGCACAGTTAGGTTTCAAAACAGCAATTATTGAAAAATATTCAACTTTAGGCGGAACTTGTCTTAACGTTGGATGTATTCCGTCAAAAGCGCTTCTTGACAGCTCTGAGCATTTCGAAAATGCAAAACATAATTTTGCAGGCCACGGAATCATCATCAACGAGCCTCAAGCGGATATCGCAAGAATGATCGAGCGTAAAAACGAAGTGGTAGATCAAACAACTAAAGGAATCAACTTTTTGATGGACAAGAACAAAATCACTGTTTTTGAAGGATTAGGAAGCTTTGAATCTGCTACTCAGATCAAAATCACTAAAAAAGACGGTTCTTCTGAAACAATTGAATCTAAATATACCATCATTGCAACAGGTTCTAAACCATCTTCTTTACCTTTTATTACTCTTGATAAAGAAAGAGTAATTACTTCTACTGAAGCTTTAAATCTTAAAGAGATTCCTAAGCATTTAGTAGTAATCGGAGGAGGAGTTATCGGTCTGGAATTAGGATCTGTATACTTAAGATTAGGAGCTCAGGTAACTGTAGTTGAGTTCATGGATAAAATCATCCCTGGAATGGATGGAGCTTTAAGTAAAGAATTAACTAAGGTTCTTAAAAAACAAGGAATGAAGTTTATGCTTTCTACTGCGGTTTCTGCGGTTGAAAGAAATGGAGATACTGTAAAAATTACGGCTAAAGATAAAAAAGGAGAAGAGGTAGTTGTAGAAGGAGATTATTGTTTAGTTTCTGTAGGAAGAAGACCTTATACAGAAGGTCTTGGTCTTGAAAAAGCAGGAGTAGAACTTGACGAAAGAGGAAGAGTAAAAACAAACGATCACCTACAGACTAATGTTGCCAACATTTACGCAATCGGAGACGTTATCAAAGGAGCAATGCTTGCTCACAAAGCTGAAGAAGAAGGAGTTCTTGTTGCTGAAATATTAGCAGGTCAGAAACCTCACATCAACTATAACTTAATTCCAGGTGTTGTTTATACTTGGCCGGAAGTTGCAGGAGTTGGTAAAACTGAAGAGCAATTGAAAGAGGAAGGGGTAGCTTACAAAGTAGGATCTTTCCCAATGAGGGCGTTAGGAAGAAGCCGTGCAAGTGGTGATACTGATGGTCTTGTGAAAATTATTGCAGACGAAAAAACGGATGAAGTTTTAGGAATGCACATCATTGGAGCAAGAGCTGCTGACCTTATTGCAGAAGGAGTAATTGCTATGGAATTCCGTGCAAGCGCTGAAGATATCGCAAGAAGTTCTCACGCTCATCCGACATATGCAGAAGCGATCAAAGAAGCTGCATTGGATGCTACAGCAAAAAGACCTATTCATATGTAATATCTGATTAAAGATTTAATCATTTAAATAGTAAAAGAGGAGCAATGGCTCCTCTTTTTTGTATTATATAGTTAAGGAATGTTTTGTCATTGCGAACCGAAAGTGAAGCAATATCAATTTTATATAGGTGTTGGAAATCGCAAAGCTGCAAAGTTTTCTTTAAGGTGCAAGGATTTTATCTGAGATAAAATTGAATGTAGATAGATGTTCTCGCAGGTTTTACTGATTAAGCAGATCAATTAAAAAAATAAAATAACGAAAGATAATTTGGATACATCTCGTTTGCAGGGAATCTTTGATTCTCTTGCGTCTTGAAACATTATATTATTTAAACTCTTTACGTTGCTCCAACCACTTTATTAATTGTAATAGTAGAACATCTTTTTTATTCCTACATATCAGATAGAAACCAAGGGTAAGAATTTCAGTTTTGATGATATAATAAACCTTTTTTGGCATAGAAATGGAGATTGATTTTTGAAAAATTAAATATGAAGAAAATTTTTATCAGCTTAATGCTTTTGATTGGAATGAGTTCTTTTGCTCAAGAGGCGGGGAAAGCGGGGGAATTATTAAAAAATGAAGCTTCTAAAGCCGAAATGAAGGAGGCGAAAGGAATGAATGATAAAAATAAAGCACCTGATTATAAGACCTGGGGACCCATCATTCCGGATAGAGTCAAAAACTATAAGTATATACAGAAAAACTACGGCTATGCAGAAGTTTTTTTGAGAATTCCTGAACAAGGTTTTTTCACTGTAGAGGTTGGAGATCAGGTGATCGCTAATGGTTCCGGCAAATATCGTTTTTTTGATCTTCAATCCGGGAAAATGCCAATATCAATTTATGAAAATGGTTTCTTAATCTATAGAACTTCATTGATGCTTCGAAATAATAACAGAATGATGTTAGACTTTTTTATCAATGAAGGGTTGTATCTGCTGGATTCATATCCGATACAGGGACAATATGCATTTAATGATTGGAATGATCTATGGAACAACCCTTACGGAAATCAATCCGGAAATTGGAATAATTCAGGAAATGTGATGGATAATGCTACTTTCCGACAATTTTTTGAAATGCTGCAGAGAACCGAAAAATTTGACGATGGAAAAGTTGCCTTGATTAATCAACAGATGAAAAACTCTATGTTTACCGCTGCACAGATAAGAGACCTGGTAAAATCAATAAGCTTTGATAAGAATAAATTAATAGTGGCAAAATCAATGTATTTGAGTTGTGTAGATAAGAATAAATATTTCATGGTGTATGAAGCCTTTGATTTTGAAAACAGTAAAAGAGAGCTCAGGGATTATATCTCCAGTTTATAAGAAGTAAGAGAAGCGGTTGCTTCTCTTTTTTGTGATTTATCTCATAATAATACGAGTGTTTATTTATTTTTATTTAGAAAAAATATAAATAAATTTATTGCTTAATATTTAATAACCTAAAATTCTATTTTATGAGAAGATCTTTATGGGTATTGAGCTTTGTACTCTCACTCATGGCATGCAGTTTTGTAAATGCACAGCTACAGGATGTGATAACCCTTAAAAAAATTGAAGTCTACGGGCAGCAACATACTTCTAATGTAACCCTTTACAAAAATGCACCGGTCACTATAAAGGTATCGTATTCTGTATTGAAGCAAACCCCTTCATTTACTAAAATTGCGTCCTCTGTATATTTTGTTGCTGATATGGCAACAGGTTCTCCACTGCAGATTCATGTCCATTCAGGGCCAGGATTTCCGGTTTCAGCTGGGGAAAAGCAGGATTATGAATTCTACACAGTAGTACAGAATGCATCAATGCTGATTAAATCTTTTAACTCAGGTAATTTATACTTAAGGCTATTTTCTTCGTCAGATGGGGTCCTTGCTTATTCTAATAAGTTTACTACAACTTTTTCCGATCCTACCGTGTTAAACAATACAATTAGTATAAGTGGTAATGCCAATTATATGGAAAGTGGTCCCACTATTACTGGGTCTGCACCTAGCGTAATGCCATCCGGAGGAAATGTTAAATACTATTGGCAGAAAAGGGAAGTATCTGCTAATCCAAAATTTGCCAGCAGCTGGCAGAAAATAAATGTGAATGCACAACACTATACACCAACGGCCGCTATGAACCAGACCCGTTATTTCATGAGAAGGGCTGTAGAAACAGATCAGTTTGGGACTTATTTCAGCAATGAAGTTGAAGTGAAAGTGAATGTAGGGAACAATCTTCTTGAATTAAGAATGGATGGCGTTACCAGCTCACTTTATATTAAAGGGCAAAAAGGAGCTGGAGGTGATGGAACTGCTTTAATGACCTATAAATGGCAGGAGAAATCCAATTCGACATGGAACAATATTACAGTTCCATCGGGAGATGATTTTATGTTATCTATTCCTTCTACGGCAATTCCGAAATATTATCGCAGACTTATTTCATCACCAGGACTTCCGGATAGTGTAAGTAACGAAATTGAAGTTTTACCGGGTATTCATAACAATACGATCATTAGAACTAAGAATCCGATGTTAGATGTATTTTACGAGGGAGATAAACTCTTACCGGGACAAATTCCTATGGAAGGAAGGTTAACAACTGGTGATACATTTTATACTACTGAAAAACCACTGACTTATCAATGGCAGAAAAAAGAACAAAACACTGCTTGGGAAGATATTGCCGGAGCTAATGGCAGATATTATGATATTAATATTCCGGTATATGACGGGACCGAGTTCAGAGTGAAGTGCAATACACCGAATTTAGGAGATTCTTATAGTAATGCCATCAGCTTTGCTATTTCTCATTTCCCGGCTATTGAAAATAATACCATTCAGTTTGATCCCGGAAATGTTGAGAATATTCTTGGAACGATTCCCACTGGAGGAGACGGCAATTATCAATACTATTGGGTGGTAGATATATATAAGGAGGAATCAATAGGAGCTTTGCCTACATTGATCCATACCCAAAATAGTACAATTGAGGAACAGGCAAGCAGATATCCTATTACTCATGATGAATATTATTTCACCCGCTATGTAATATCAGATGGGGTGTGGAAAGCCTCAAATACCCTGAAATATTCTTATACTAATGGTGTCCTTCTTAAGCAGGCTCTTCAGGCCCGAAATTTAAAGATGGCTGTAAATGAATCTGAAAAGAAAATTTTGGTAACGGAAAATAAGGGTGAAGTAGTATTTAATTTTAAAAATTACAATAAGGAGAATGCTCAGATCTATATAGTAGGTCTAAACGGAATGAAAGCAGAGAAAATTATGACAACCACCATTGAAGGTGATAATTTTGTAAACAACTGGCAAGTTCCTCATAGCTACCTTCCTGGAGTTTATATTTATAAAATTATATTGAACAATGGAGAAGTAAAAAGTGGAAAGGTAATTTTGAAAAAATAATAAGAGAAGAGGAGCAGTATAAACTGTTCCTCTTTTTTTAGAAAAAATGGTATGACCCCTTTATAGTATTCTTTATAATTCAAATAATGGTTAAACATTATCCGGAATTTAGTAAGTAGGTTGCTCTACATAATCTTCATTTTATCATAAAATTTTGAATGGCTGGGAGCAATATTGAATTGTATTCCAAAGGTGATTCCTTTAAAATATTTTTCTTTGTGTATAGGAAAAGCATATCCGGTATTAATAAAGAAGGCATTGAACAGGGAGATGCCAATTCTTGGTTCCAATGCATATTGGTTTATCGAAGTCCCATATAGCAAGCCATTATTGATGTAATAAATGTTGGCTTCCGGAATAAATTTATCAGTTTGATTGATGCGTGTATAAAGTATGGAGGGACCCAAAATTATAGATTGATGATTAGAATTTCCAAGTCTGAATTCAAGTCCGGCTTGTAAAACATTTCTCCCGGAATAGCGGTAGGCTAGGTTAACCGCTGTTCTATCCAGAACTTGTGCATGAGCGGTTATGATAGAAAGAAGAAAAGCCACAGCAAAATACTTTTTCATGATTTTAGATTTTTTATTTAAATATAAGGGTTTTGAAGGCTGTCTGAAAGATAAAATGATTCTTAAAAGTATTCACTAGGTTATAGTCTTCAAATTTCCGTACCTTTGTCAGCTAATTTTATCATCAATGCAACTCGGAAAAACTCAGACTTTACAAATTTCAGAAAAACTCAATTCAGGATGGATCTTAATAGATGAAGAATCCGGTGAAAAAGCTTTTCTTCCTAAAATCTTCATCCGTGAAGAACAGGAAGTAGGAGAGTATGTAGAAGTTTTTGTATATCAGGATGATGATAAATTGAAGGCTACCACTGAAATTCCGTTGGCAGAAGTAGGGGAATTTGCAGTAATGAGCTGTGTACAAAGTCTTCCAAGTGGTGCTTTTATGGATTGGGGAATTATTAAAGACCTGTTTATTCCTTACAAACAGCAGAAAACTAAGATTATTGAAGGCAAAAGATACCTTGTTTATCTTTATGTAGATGAGGATATGAAGCTGATTACCGGGACAACAAAGTTCAAAAGAAATCCTCAATATCAGGATCTTCCGTTCAAAAAAGGAGATAAAGTAGATCTTATTATGATGAATGAAAGTGAACTGGGCTGGAATGTCATCATTAATAAACAGTATATTGGTTTGATATATGCTTCTGATGTTTTCAAAAAACTATATCCGTTGTCAGAGGAGAAAGGATTTATCAAGGTTATTCGTGAAGACGGGAAAATTGATATTTCCCTGCAGCCGGAAGGATTTGAAAACATTGATGAATTCAAACAAAAGATTTTGGACAAATTAGAAGAAAATTATGGACTTCTGTATGTTTCAGATAAATCTTCTCCTGAAGAGATCAAGGATGAGCTTCAGATGAGTAAAAAGAACTTTAAAAAAGCAATCGGAGGACTTTATAAAGATAAGATCATCGATATTTTAGACGACAAAATCAAATTACTATAAAATTAAAAAGAGCAGAATTTTCTGCTCTTTTTTGTTGATATCTATTTCTAAAACTCTTTTAGAGTGGAACTTCTATAGTATTCACTACAATACTATGCAATCTTAAAAACCAAACCTTTGTTTCAAAAACATGATGCATATCATAACAATTTAGTTTAATTTTTTTGTTTAACAATTTTGTCAAAAACAAAATTCGATATACATTTGCACAAATTTGCTTAACAAAAATGTCAAATCAAGCAAAAAAAGACCAAACACAGGAATTGATCAAGGAGACAGCGAAGAAATTATTCTTTGTGAAAGGAAAATTTGATGCTACTACGCAGGAGATTGCCGATGAAGCAGGAGTGAATAGAACCCTTATAAATTATTATTTCCGATCAAGAGACAAACTGATTCAGATCATCTTTGATGAAGCTCAGAAAGTAGAGGAGGAAAAATCAAAGATCATTCAGAATTCGGATCTTCCATTTAAGGAGAAGATTAGTAAGTTTATAGAAAGCAGCCTTTCTACGAGCCTTCAATATCCATACCTGGAAACTTACATCGTTTCACAGATCAATAAAGGAACCTGCCATCACCGAGAAATAGAGGAAGATATCCTGGAAAAAATGTACAGTGATATTGAAAAAGAAATGGAATTAGGGAATATTGAGAAAATGGCCCCTGTTCAGTTTATTCTGAATATGGTTTCACTATTGGTATTTCCAAGTGCCGTAAGACCCTTATTTATGGAGAATTTATTGATTAGTGATGAGGAATATGATAAGATTATTTCCGTGAGAAAAGAGATCATTCTGAATATGTTATTTAAAAATTAAAAAAATCTAAAGTATTTCTTAAAATGATTCGTCAGTTAGAAATAAAACAAGGATAAAAATTAAAAAAATAAACGAAGTATAAAAATTATGAAAAGAAAACGTATAACTGCTATAAAGCTAAAGATTGGGATAGCTGCAGCATTTATGATTTTCGGTTTTTCATCAGTGTCTGCCCAGCAGCAGGTTTCTCTGCAAGAAGCAATAAAACAGGCACTCCAGAATAAGGCAGAAGCTAAAAAAGCAGCCTTACAGGTTAAAAAAGCCGAATATAAGATTGATGAGGCCAGAGCTGGGGCCTTACCTCAGATAAGTGCGACGATCAATAACACGTACAATCCTATTTTACAAAAAACGGTTCTTCCGGGAGAGATTGTAGGTAAACCAGGAGAGCTTATTCCCGTTGCTTTCGGAACCAAATGGCAATCTGTGAATGTGGTTACTCTTAATCAAAACATTTTTGATCAAAGAGTTTTTATCGGTCTTAAAGCTGCTAAATCAACACGTGAGTTTTACCTTTTGAACTCTGAGATGACGAATGAACAGATCATTGAAAATGTTGCTACAGCATATTATCAGGTATTTGTTCAGGAGGAAAATCTGAAAACGATACAAGAAAGCTATGCTAATACAGAGCGAGTAAGAAATGTAATCAAAAGTTTGGTAGATAACGGATTAGCTAAGCCAATTGATCTTGATAGAACGAATGTTCAGCTTACCAATATAGGTTCTAATAAGCAACAATTGATTAATGCGGTAGAGGTTTCAAAAAATTCATTGAAGTTTTATATGGGAGTTCCTATTGAAAGCTCTATTGAACTTGAGGAAAAAGAAATTATCCCTAATCCTGAGCTATTGGCAACCAATGTGAATCTGGAAACCCGTTCAGAATTAAAAGTTTTAAATAAACAAAAAGAACTTTTACAATTCAACAAAAAAGCAACCATAGCCAACTTATATCCTACAGTAGGACTTACGGCTAACTATGGATGGCAAGGACTGGGAAATAAATTTCCTTATACTACAGGATCAAGCCAGGGAACAAACTGGGGGGATTACGCTTCAATTGGTTTAGCCATTAAGATTCCTATCTTTATGGGAGGAGCTACCAAGGCTCAAATCCAGCAGTCGGAAATTGATATCCAAGATCTGGATCAGGATATTCAAAACAAAAAGCTGAACCTGAGTTTAGATTATAAAAATGCTATTTCTAATATGGAAAACGCCATTATCAATATTCAAAGCACGAAAGATAATGTGGATCTTGCAGAAAAAGTACAAAAAAATACCCAGTCTAACTACCAGTACGGTTTAGCAACACTTACTGAAGTACTAGATACTGAGAATTCTCTTACGCAGGCAAAACAAAACTATGCTAATGCATTGCTGGATTATAAGCAAGCTGAGATCAAGGTAATTAAAGCAAAAGGAGAGTTAAACACATTACAAAACTTATAATAAACAATGAAAAAAACTTTAATATATATCATCGTAGCAGCTGTACTCGTAGGGCTGGCAGCTTACAAGATTGCTGGTAACAAAGAAAAGCAGACTCAGGAAGTAAAAGAGGTTGCCAAGCAGGTAGATAAAATCAACGTTAATATTGTAACGGTAGCAAGAGAAAATATCGATACAGACTATTCTGCGAACGGGACATTTTTACCTAAGCAGGAAATGAATCAGGCTTCTGAAATTTCAGGACGTATTGTGAGTGTGTTGGTAAAAGAAGGTTCAAGAGTAGGAGCAGGACAGGTATTAGCAACTATTAAAAGAGATGCTATCGAAGTAGATGTTACCCAGGCTCAGAATAACTTACAGAATGCTATCATCGACAACCAGCGTTACGAAAATGCATACAAAACAGGTGGAGTTACGAAACAACAGCTTGATAACTCAAGACTGCAATTGAAAAATATGCAGGCTGCAGTGAAAGCTCAGGGAGTTAAAGTAAATGATACAAGTATCCGTGCGGGAATCAGTGGTACAGTTAACAAAAAAATGGTTGAGCCTGGAACTGTAGTCTCTCCGGGAACAGCAATGTTTGAGATCGTTAATATCAACAGCTTAAAGCTTTCTGTTTTAGTAGATGAAAGTCAGGTTGGAAAAATTCAGTTAGGTCAGGAAGTTCCCATTAATGTTAATGTATTACCTGAAGATTCTTTCGTAGGTAGAATTACATTTATCGCTCCCAAAAGTGATGCTTCTTTGAATTTCCCTGTTGAGATTGAAGTTCAGAACAGAGGAAACCTAAAAGCCGGTATGTATGCAACAGCTACCTTTAAAACAAACCATGGGGCAGAAACTCAGAATATGCTGACTGTTCCTGCGGAAGCGTTTGTAAATGGAGTAAGCTCAGGACAATTATTCGTAGTTGAAAAGGGTGTAGCTAAATTGATTAAAGTAACTGTTGGTAAAATTTACGGAGATAAAGTACAGGTGTTAAGCGGACTAAACGGTGGTGAGCAGGTGGTAACCAGCGGACAGATCAACCTGGATAACGGATCTAAAGTAAACATTATAAAGTAATCGGTTTATGAAGTTAGCAGAAATATCGATTAAAAGACCCTCGTTGGTAATTGTATTATTTACAATTCTGACGCTGGGAGGTATCCTGAGTTATACACTCATGGGATACGAATTGATTCCGAAATTTGAAACCAACATGGTAACCATTTCCACGGTGTATCCGGGAGCTTCGCCAGCAGAGGTGGAGACCTCCGTCACCCGGAAGATTGAGGATGCCGTAGGTTCTTTGGAAAACGTAAAAAAAGTAGAATCTTCTTCATACGAAAGTTTATCCGTTATCATGGTTCAGCTGAACAATGGAGCAGATGTTGACTTTGCCTTGAATGATGCACAGCGTAAGGTAAATGCTATTTTGGCTGATTTCCCTAAAGATGTAAAAGCACCATCACTGAATAAATTCTCTTTGGATGATTTACCTATTATCACAATGAGTATTTCATCAGATAAACTAAACAGCAAGGATCTTTATGACTTATTGGATAAAAAGATCGAACCGATTTTCTCCCGTGTAAACGGAGTAGCACAGGTTGATCTTGTTGGGGGACAGGAAAGAGAAATTCAGGTGAATCTTGATGAGAAAAAATTGCAGGGGTATGGCCTTTCAATAGGAGATGTACAACAGGCGATTCTTTCATCAAACCTTGATTTCCCTACAGGAAGTTTGAAAACAAGAACTACAAAATCTACGATCAGACTATCCGGAAAATATAAGTCTACGGAGGAAATGAACAATCTTGTGGTTTCTAACAAAAACGGAGCGCAAGTACGTTTATCTGATGTTGCTACCGTTTTTGACTCTCAGAAAGATGTTGAGAAAGTAGCAAGATTCAATCAGTTTCCAACCATCTTAATGCAGGTGAAAAAGCAGTCTGATGCGAATGCGGTAGCTGTATCTGAAAGTGTTCAGAAAACAATTAAGACAGTAGAAGAAGCATATAAAATTCAGGGAATAAAAGTAAAAGTAGTCAATGATACTACAGACTTTACCCTGGAATCAGCGAACCACGTTATTTTCGACTTATTCTTAGCGATTATCCTCGTGGCTATTGTAATGCTATTGTTCCTTCACAGTATCAGAAACGCATTTATTGTAATGGTTTCTATCCCGGCTTCATTGGTGGCAGCATTCATCGGAATGAACCTTATGGGATATACTTTGAACCTTATGAGTTTACTAGGGCTTTCCCTTGTGGTAGGTATCCTGGTGGATGACGCGATTGTGGTACTTGAAAACATTTACCGTCACATGGAGATGGGTAAAAGCAAGATCAGGGCAGCCTATGACGGAGCATCAGAAATCGGATTTACGGTAGCAGCGATTACTTTGGTAATTGTGGTAGTATTCTTACCAATTGCGATGAGTTCAGGTCTTGTAGCGAACATCCTGGCACAGTTCTGCGTCACGGTGGTTATTGCGACCTTATTATCATTGTTAGCATCATTTACTATTATTCCTTGGTTGTCATCAAGATTTGGTAAACTGGAGCACTTAACAGGTAAAAACTGGTTTGAGAAATTTATCCTCTGGTTTGAAGGATTAATCGACAAATTTACACACTGGATTACAGATATCCTTGAATGGTGTCTGAAAACAACATTGAGAAGAATTTCAACAGTGGTGATTACATTCATTGTCTTAATCAGTTCCTTCTCATTAGTAATCTTTGGATTCATTGGAGGAGAATTCTTCCCGCCTATTGACCGTGGTCAGTTCTTGGTGCAAATGGAGCTTTCAAAAGATGCAACGATTGAAAAAACCAACCAGTTGACCCTGGATGTAGAGAAATTCTTAAGAAATGATAAAGATGTTGTAGACCTGATTACAACGGTGGGTCAGCAATCAACAGGTTTTGGTGGTGCTCAGGCAACTACTTACCAATCTGAGGTTCAGGTAAACTTAACAGATAAGTCTGAACGTTCTGAAAGTACCAATATCAAAGCGGCAAAAGTAAAAAGAGCATTAGAAGAGAAATTCACAGGAGTGGAATTCAAAACAGCTCCAATTGGGATCATGGGTGCGGAAAATGCTCCGATTGAAATGGTAGTAACTGCTCCGGATAATGAAACGGCTGTAAAAGAAGCTACAAGAATCCTTGAATTGTTGAAAAAAGTTCCGGGAGCAGTAGATGCAGAATTATCTACGGACTCTGGTAACCCTGAAGTACAGGTAACACTTGACAGAGATAAAATGGCTTCTTTAGGCTTGAACCTTTCAAGTGTAGGACAGACAATGCAAACCGCATTCAACGGAAATACAGACGGGAAGTTTAAAGCCGGAGAATATGAATATGACATCAACATCCGTTTTGGAGACTTCAACAGACAGTCTATTGATGATGTTAAAAACCTGATCTTTACAAATCCTCAGGGACAACAGGTTCGTTTAAGCCAGTTTGCTGATGTTAAAATGGGTTCAGGACCAAGTTTGCTTGAGCGTAGAGATAAATCTCCATCTGTAAAAGTAAGAGCTAAAGCAGTAGGTAGACCAGTAGGAGACGTAGCTAACGAATGGGCTGCCAAATTTATGAACGGTAAAAAACCTATTGGTGTAGACTACATCTGGAGTGGTGATATGGAAAACCAACAGGAAGGTTTCGGTACGTTAGGAATTGCTTTATTAGCAGCTATCGTATTGGTATACCTGGTAATGGTATCCTTATATGACAGTTTCGTATATCCTTTCGTAGTATTGTTCTCTATTCCGTTGGCGATGATCGGGGTAATGGTAATCCTTGCCTTAACCGCTAACTCATTGAACATCTTTACGATGCTGGGGATGATTATGTTGATCGGTCTTGTTGCGAAGAACGCGATTATGATCGTTGACTTTACGAATGCAAGAAAAGCAGCGGGAGCAACCACTCATGATGCGTTAATTCAGGCTAACCACGCCCGTCTTCGTCCGATCCTGATGACAACCATTGCGATGATCTTCGGTATGTTACCGATCGCATTGGCAACAGGAGCTGGAGCAGAAATGAACAAAGGTCTTGCATGGGTAGTAATCGGTGGTTTGACATCGTCTCTATTCCTTACTTTGATCATTGTACCGGTAGTATACTCTTTATTTGACTCTATTCTAAGAAGAATGGGTAAAGATAATAAAGTAGACTATGAAGCTGAAATGAAGGCAGAATATGTACACAGAGAATTAAATGAAGATGGATTTACACCTAAGCATTTAGACAAATAAAATATCATATACCTTTAATTAATCGAAAGCGCCTCAGATTTTTCTGAGGCACTTTTTTTGTTAGCCACAAATGCACGAATTTGTTTATGAATGATATTATAGGAGATACTTTATAAGAAAAATAATTCGTCCTTTTTAAGACTTTAATTCTTTTAAATATTTCTATTCTATGTTGCTATGTGGTTCAAAATAATTAAACAATATAGGCACATAAATTTTTCCAGTATGAAAATAAAATTATTCGTGCATTAGTGGCTGTTTTTGGGTCCAGTTAATAAAAAAGACTTCCGGAATCAACCGGAAGTCTTCATATATTGTATGCGGAAAAAATTAATCAGCCATAGCTTCACCCGCCTTTCTGAATACAAAATTTCCATAGATGTGTCTTCTTGCAAAACGGCTTGGAGAATCAGCATTCACCATTTTAATATAAGTATTTCTTGGAACTCCCATATATTCATACGTTTTTCCATTCAAATGCAGAACCGTTAAAATCGATTTTTCAAGATAAAAATCCTGAATATTAGATTGGGTAATAGTTTCTGTATATTCTTCTTTGTATTTTTCCTGTGTTTCAGGATTAATGCTTACCAGGAAATGATAGGCTTCAATCACAGACTTGCTTTTCGCTTCTGCTTCAAGTTTTCCTGCTTCATCATTGATAAATTTATCAGGATGTGTATCTTTCATCACATTTCTGTAAATTGTTTTTAACTCTTTTAAAGTTACATTTTTATCAACTCCAAGAAGGGTTCTGTGTTCACCTATTCGTTTCATACTTTGAATTCTTATTTTCGGGGTGCAAAATTAAGGAATTTAATTGAGAATATCATAACTTATTCATTATTAATTTATTTGGTGTTATAAAGTGGGGGAGTTATCATGATTTCAAACAGATAGAATTTGTAGAGTTAGCTTGTACAGTTATTTAAACTCCGCATACAGATGTTTGTTCAGTTTAAAATAAATGATTCTGTTCTTAAAATCGATAATCGTATTAAACCTTTTTAAGAAAGCATTCCCAAAAAATCCCGCCATTTTTTCTGAAGCATCAATGCCTCCCGTAGAGCTGGAAAGCGTAATCGGGACATTGTAAAGAAATTTATGAGCAAATGTAATAGATGGGCAAAGAACCACTGGCATTTCATAAACAGAACCATCTGAGCCTAGCGCAGTAGCTTTTCCTATCGTTTTCATGATGTTGGCTAAAGAATTTTTTTTGACATAAGGAGAAGCAATGGTAAGGGCGTCATCCGCACCGCTATCCAGACCAAAATACCCGGAATATTCTTTACCATTAACGGTTATAGAGCTTTCCACAGCAGGATAATTATCTATGAGATGAAGTTTCATTTTCTCGTATCCTGAAAAATCAATTGAGGGATCATTTTCATCAAAAAAACGGATCACATTTTTGTGGTAATCAATTTCAATAATCTTTCCTTTCATTAAATCTGTTCCGAAAACACCATCAAAATTAACATCCCCATAAGGAATGAGGGTAAATGAAACATCCGTTTTCTGGATATCTCCGAACTGAACAGTATTATGATTACTATAATCAACCGTATTTACTCCGTTTGAGCCTTTATTTTGAGCCTTTCCATCAATTTTCAGATCTATTTTTTTCTTTGAATTGATATTGATGACAGATCCATCTGCTCCGGTATCAAACAAAAAGTTGACGTTTTCTGTTTTGTTTACTTTACAATGCAGGTAAATAGAATTGTTTTCCAAAGAAAAAGGAATTACTGTAGGATCCTTCTGAGCCGAAATAAATGTACTGACGAATACTGTTAAAAAAAGATAAATGAGTTTCATATGAGTGGTATTAGTCTCACGAAAATAAATCTATTGAACACCACAGCAAAAGAATATCAGTACATTAACCTTCCCTTAACCGTTTCCAATAATTAAAAGAAAAAAAGATCTCCGGATAAAAAAACAGTACCCAATTGGGGTACTGCCATTATAATTTTTAATTTTTCAATTAATATTAAGGTTCATCACAATTTTTCTTCAATTTTGTGAAGATTTTGTCGAAATCCCTGTACATATTTCTTTCCTCATCAAGCTTTTGTCTGAAGCTGCTGTTGGCACAGTTATGAAAACTAAGTCCAATCATATCGATCAATGCATAATCTTCGCTTTGAGGATCATTTAACTTGGCATTAAAACGGTTCATTACCCCTTGTGGATCTGCATTGTTCTTACTTTTAAGCTCAGTGTAGGCCTTCCAGGAGGCGAACATTTTTTCTCTGTCAGGAGAAGAGATCGCATCAATAGATTCTCTGCAGGTTTCGTAAAATCTACTGTTTTTAAGCGTGGTAGGATCGGAAAAAGCGATAATTTCTTCTTTGTTCAGCTCATATTCATTCTCAAATGTTTGTATGGCATTTTCATACAGTTTTTTCCAAACTGGCTGATTGATGACTTTAAGGCTGTAAAGTTCCTGTTTTTTTTCCTGGTACTGTTTTTCCAGGTTTTCAAGATGCTGCTCTTTATTTCTACGGACTTCTTCCAGGCTGGAAAGCTTAAAAATAGGATTCGTATCAAAATGAACCCCATTAAACTTGTATAAAAGTTTATTGACCCCGTCTATTTCCTCTATTTCATATTTGGAAGCATCAAAATATCCCTTGTTGTCACAATTGAATGTCTGATAGCTGTACGGTGTCAGATTATTGGTTTTTACCGGGCCTTTTTGCCCCCAAACAATAGCAGATAAAGCCAGGGAGAGCCCGACCATCATTTTTTCCATGCGCATAGTTGTAGAAAGAATCCGAATTTTCTAAAATTTCAGTGCAAAATTAAGGCTTTAAATTCGAAAACTAAAGAATTTAACCAATTTTATGTAGTTATTTTTATTATTTAATGAGAATTTTAATTTTTTGCTTTAAACAGGCCGTTTTCTGAAATTTTAAGGTTCGTCGCAATCCCTTTTTACAGTAACAAAAACCTTTTCAAAAGTTTTGAATAAAGTGTTATCCTCATCAGCCTTTGGTCTGAAACTATGGTTTGCGCAATTGTTGAAAGCATTCATGAGATCAATAAAGGCATAATCATCCTTTCGCGAATCTTTCCATTTAAAATTAAAAGCTTCCAGTGTTCCAGAATATGTTTCTTCTCCTTTTTTAGGTTCAAATAAACTTTTCCATACCAAATACATTTTCTCCTTATCCTTGGTTGTCATGGCATCTGCATATTCTTTACAGGTGTTGTAAAATTTACTGTTGAGAAGAGATTGTGGATCAGCATACCCCATAAGAATTGCTTTCTTAAGCTGATATTCATTTTCCAAAAGCTTAAGAGTCTCTTCGTGTTGCTTTTTCCAGATCGGAAGATCTATGACTTGGAGTTCATCCAGTTCTTTTTTTCGTTCCAGGTATTCTTTTTCAGTCTGTTGCAGAAGTTGTTGGCTATTGCTGCGAACCAAATCAAATTTGGTAGGATTAAAAACAATAAGAGAGGTAAACGGAGACCAGGTTAAAGAAGATAAAAGTTGGTAAGTGCCCTCTATTTCTTCTTTCTTATATTTTGAAGGATCAAAGTATCCTTTAACGTCACATCCAGAAGTTTGATAACTGTAAAGAACCAGCGGACTTTTCTTTGCAGGAGTTTTTTGAGCGATCAATACCACCGATAGAGCCAATGAAAGTCCTGTCAATAATCTTTTCATATTGTTATAGTTGAATAATCCTTATTTTTTATTTGGGCTTAAAATTAAAGCTTAAAATTACAAATCCGGCAATAAATCAGAATTAAATTATTTACTCACTGGTTTCCGGGATTTATAAGGGTTGTCATTTGTTTTTCCTTTTGTTTTTTATATTTTGCAGCATCCATATCATGAATTTTTACCCTGTCAGGGGCATAAAGGAAATGTAATGATTGAATTATAGAATAAAATATTAATAATGTACGACAATTTAGAGCAACTGTTTTACAGAGGAGATCTGGAACAGTGTATTGCAGAAGGAGAACAATATCTATTATCTTATCCTGAAGATGAAGAAGTCTTATTTTTAATGGCAGTAGCTTATCACGATATTGTTTATGATGAGGGGCATGAAGCGGTTTATGATGCCATCAGGGACCATGTTATTCCTTACTTAAGAAGAATACTTCAATTAAATCCAAGCAATCAGAAAGCATTATACAACATTCTGGATTACCCCTTAGGAAATGAATATGCTCTGATGCAGATTGCCAGAAGTAAAAAGCATATCACCCAGGAAAATAAGGAAGAGTTTATAGGCTATGCGGAACGTATGCTGGAGGATCCGGATTATGTAGGCTATGGTTATGATTTTTTGGTTAAAATATATGAATCCCTGGAAGAGAATCAGGCACTTTTGAACAGTCTGGAAGCAGGAATATATTATTCTAAAAAAGCAGATGCTGGCAACCGTGAGATCAGGGACAAAAATACCTCGCTTTACTGGATCAAAAAGATCTATTTACTAGACCGTACAAAAATGATTTCAGGAGAGGAACTTACAGTACTTATTGACAAGGAACATACTGCTTTCGTGAGCAGGAATGAATATGATTTTATCAATCTTGCCGATATTGCGTTTGAAAATAATGCGCCCGACCTTTCACTGAAGATGATGATGAAGGCCATTAAAGGGGAGAATTCAGCACTTCATATTCATGAGAAACTAGTAGAATGGCACCAGCGTTTTGCAGAACTTATTAAAAACGGATACAATAATCCTGATGTTTTCTATTATCAGCTGATTATAGAAAGAAATTATAATGATCTGCTAAACGTTTCTACGGATTTTTACTACCATCATGCCCTTGAAGTTATCAATTCCCATCCGGAACTGTTCTCAGGATATCATTTTGCAGGTACATTCCTATATGAAAACGAGCGCTATGCTGAAGCTATTTCTTTATTGGAAAAAGCCGTGCAATTATCATCTAACGCTACGGCTTGGAGAAGAAGAGCAGACTCAGAATATCTTTTGAACGGAATGATATTATCTGAAATTCCTGTATTTTCCGATTATCCTGCAGATATTTACAACGAAGGGGTTTTACTGAATGAGTGTATAGATGCGTTAGAGGATGAAAGTGATAAACTGAAATGGCATAAAGTGGGTCGTATCGTATATGAACAGGCCCATGAAGCATTCCGAAAGTATTTTGAAGAAGACCAATTTGAAAGTGATTATTATAATGATCTGCATACCAGAGCAATGTGCTGTAATAATTTAGCGATTAAACATTTGGTGCTGGAAGATTATCAGGCAGCTGCTGAAATAGCTTCTGAAGGGCTTAAATACTCAGAATTTATGGAGCTCCATCTTGTCCTGATTGATGCTTTGCTGGATGGTGGAAAATATGAAGAAGCAGAAAAGGCACTGAATCACTATTTCAGTCTTTACGGAGAATCCGATGATTATTGTTCTAATAGTTTTTACTACAGGGCAAAACAGATTAGGCTTCATGAGATGATGGGATGGAATGATGTTCAGAGAGAAGCTGAAGAAGTTCTTACCTATGCTTATCAATACACCGTAGAGAATCCGGAACTTGAAGATCATCAGTACAGAGATATGGAAGCTGCTAAGAGTATATTGGAAGGGATTTTATATCAACATTTAGAAGGAGAGAATGTAAATACCAGAAAATCATATTATGAAAAGGTCGCAGAACGTTTTCCGCTGGAAGCTAATCCTCAGTATGCCCTGATGCAGATTTATAACGAGGAAGAAAACTATGGAAAAGTAACCTTAGCAGCGAAAAGATATCTTGAAAATAAAAAAGAATTTGTTTTAGATGCTTTTGATAAAGCGAAAACCATTTATATGATCGTTAAAAGCGATTTTCTTCAGGGGAATTATCAGGAAGCAGTATCTGTTTTCAGCCAATATGACGATGAGTGTGAAGCAGCCATGGCTCCTGAAGAATATGTACTTTGGTTAAGTTACGGCATTAGAGCTTATGAGAAGTTGAACAATAAAGATCAAACTTTAACTCTGGCTGACAGATTCACTACCATTTATAATGCTGAAGAATGGAGTTATGATGACCTTGTAGAAAGTGTTGAGCTGGCAAAAGCTGTAGTATTATATCAGTCCGGAAGCTTAAAAGAAGCACATGCGATTTTGGATCAGGTACGTTCGGTAGCAGATTATGATTCTGTTGCAGATGAATATAAAGCTTCATGGAAAAAACCAGGATTGTTCTCTAAATTCGGATTTTAATCACTAAAGAATAAAAAATATGGCACACCGCCTTTATGTATATAATGTGGATTCCAAAACAGGAGACCAGTATTCACACTATTTGGGAGAATGGAATTATGTGATCCCTGATTTGCTTTTTCCTCTGTTTTCCTGCGATCCAAGGTCAAAAGGAAAATTGCTGTACTTTGATAAAATAAATGGTGTAGCAAGACTTAAATCATTCTATCAATTGTTGGGTGAACACTATCAGCTGCTTTACAAAAAGGTATATTATGAGCCTGTCAACAAAATGTTTGAAATGTTGGATGATCTTCCTTATGATACTTTTATGATCAATGGATGGGACGTCTTCAATATGAGTGAAGAAAAGCATTCCGATCAGGCCAAAGACTGGGTACTGCAAATTAAGGAGAAGAGCAGGCTGTATGATAAAGCGATCTCTAAACAGAATCTGGAATGCCTGGAAAAAGAAATTGTAGTTAGAAGTGGCTATACATCCTTTTTAGAGATGTTGGAAACAGACTGGATTGATTATGGTCTTGGGTACTGGAATGAAGATTTGTATAAAGATATTTCGGAGTCTTTTGAAGACAATGGTCTTTGGGGATTGAAGGATAAAAAAGGAAATATCATCACTCCGGCAGTTTATGAAGAAATATTTGCCTTTACTGAAGAAGGGATTGCTGTAGTACAGAAGAATGGTAAGTACGGATACCTTAGAAATGACGGGAAAGTACTTGTTGATTGCATTTACGAAGAAGTTTATGATTCTCTTTTTATCGACCATAAGAATTATGGAGTGATAGAAGTAGATCAGAAATCAGGATTAATTAATATTGCTAACGGAGATATTGTGATCCCCTGTGAATATGATGAGTTGGAGATGTTAAGGCATGTCTGCCTTTTTAACGCTAAAAAAGCAGGGAAATATTGTCTCATTGATACATCCAATAAACCGGTTATTGCAGAATCTTTTGATGAGCCTTTTGAATTTAATTATTCTGGATTGCTTTATCGTAGGCTGGAAGGAATTTCCAAGAGAGCCTTTTATACCTTTGAAGGTATTTTCCTGGGAGAGCATCCCGAAGAGGTATTAAGTGAAATTGGTGAAGGGTATTATTGGGTAAAACCCAATAAATTTCAGAAAAAAACCAGCATTATAAAATCAGATGGAAGTATTCTGGATACTGATATAGACATCCTGATGATTTTGAATGATTATTATACTTCTTTTGCCTACAAAAAAGCTAAAGAGTGGTACGTATATGATATAAAATCAGAAGAATTCAGATTGAAAGAACATACCATTGAAAATATCCACAGAGATTGGTATACTCAGTTTATGAAGAATGTGTTCCTGATATCTGATGAAAATGGCTGGGGGTTGTATAATGCTGCTGAAGACCGTTGGCTGCTCCCTTCCTCTAAAGAATATAAGAAAATAGAATCTTGTAGAGAAGAGATTTTCCGGGTTACTACCTCAAACGGAATGTTCTATTTTGACCAGAAAACAGAAACTCAAAGCGGTATTTACGATTATATCGGTGAAGGAATAGATTATGATAAGCAGATGCTTTGTCTTTATAAAGGAAATGAGATGTTTATTCTTGATACCGGAAGAAAGCTGCAGCAGGTTTCTGATCATCAGCTGGGAGCTTTATATGAAAAAAGATATAACCTGCGGGGAAAAGATCAAAAGTATTTTCTTGATTTTTATAAAGGATGGACGGAAAGAAAAGGTTCCGGCTACGAGGAATATTTTGACGATGATACCCTAATGTCACAAGCCGGAGAATATACTAAGGAAGGAAAGATTAAAGAAGCTGTAAAACTTTATACAATAGGAATAAACCGAGGAAATACAGATATGATGGTGGAACTTGGATATATTTTTGTCCATGGCGATTATCCTGAATTTTATGATTTAGAGAAAGGACTTGCGCTCTATGAAAAAGCAGCTTCAAAGGATCATCCCATTGCCTGGAATAACCTTGGATATCATTATCAGAGTGGTGTTGGTTATCCTCAAGATATTAAAAAGGCCTTAAAGTGCTTCAAAAAATCTGCAGAACTAGGAGATGGCCTGGCGATGCAGAATCTGGGCCTTCTGTATTTTTATGGAGAGTATGTGTTACTGGATTATGATCTTGCATTAGACTACTATAAACAGGCAGAAAAGAAATTCTATTATAATGATGAGAAATTGGCTGAAATCTACTATCAGAAAGGGGATTATGCCAATCTTCAACGTTATTTAAGAAAAGATACTGAAGGGACTTATTCCGATATTTATTACGGAATTATGTATGACGAAGGATTAGGTATGAAGGTAAGCCCTAAAAAAGCAATCAAATACTATGAAAAATCTCTGGAACATGGCTATTATCCTACAGCATTGAGCAGGCTTTTATATTTCTATAAGGACGATCCTGCCTTTGCCAATCCTGAAAAATATCAGTATTGGAAAGCATTTGGTGAAGATAACGAGATGGATGTATGATAACAACTTTTTAAAATCACACCATTCCTAATAATATTCTATGTCTCTATGTGGTTCAATCTTTTTACCACATAGAGACATAGGCTTATAGGCTAACGTAGAATTATTTTATTGGTGTATTCGCGGTTATTAACTTAAGAATAGTTGCTCACTTCGATGAGATTTTGATCCGGATCACGGAAATAAATAGATCTTATCTTTCCTACAGCACCCGTTCTGTCTACAATGCCTTCAATAATCTCCACATTTTTCTGTTTCAATTCGGCCATCACTTCACTAATATCCGTTTGGGCAATAAAACAAAGATCTGCAGAACCACAGGTAGGAGTTTTTGCTTTAGGTTCAAATTCATGTCCTTTTTGATGAAGATTGATCTTTTGATTTCCAAAAGTGAGGGCTTTTCGGTGGTCACCAAAGGTTATCGCTTCAAACCCCATGATCTCAGTGTAAAATTCTATGGTTTTACTGATATCTGATACAGTTAATACAATGTGGTCTATGTTCTTAATCTTCATGACTTTTGTTTTGAAACACTAATACTTTACAAATATCAGGATTTGCAGGTTATCAATTAGTATTATTTTATAGCTGGAATTGGGGATATTTGTGCTTCCTGTTCTTTTTTTAATTTTAAAATAATAGATTTACATGAATTAATGATAGGCTTATGATCTACTTTTTTCTCATTTTTATTGTTGCCATATTGGGTGGGATTTCTTATCTGATCATGCATTTCTGCAATCGATGGACCCGAAAGCACAAGTATGAAGTTCTTTTTAATACTTTGATCTTTATCGGATCATTCCTTCTCATATCATTCCTTAGCCTTTATGTTTTCATTGCAAATCTTGATCTATCCAGATAATAATTAAATTTTAAATACCCATTTTTATATAAATATCATTCTATGCATTTTGATTGGATTTACCTTATTGTCATTCTGTTTTTAATCTTTGTCATTGTAATTTTTGCGGCAATTTCCCAGGTAATTGTACGTTTTTGTAACCGTTGGACTCAAAACTATAGATATAGAAAACTGTTGAATACTTTAATCTTTATAGGAGCATTTGCTCTGATATCCTGTATTAGTCTTTATATTTTCTTTACGAATGTCTATTTAGGACGATAGTGGAAATTTCTTCTAAGAAAATAATAGGCAATCAGCAGATTGATGGCAAGAGCAAGCCATACATTGATGCCGTAGAATAGCTCATAATCATGCTGTTGTTCATTATAAAACAGATTCTTAATAATTCTGAAAGTGATGGCCGTTGTTGTCACGGCATAGCTTAAAATCATAAAGTTTTTATGCCTGATAATATTGCCTTTTTTAATAGTAAGGACAGCAGCTACCGTAAAATAAGCCCAAAGAATATCCTGAATCAGAAATCCTGTAATTCCTATCAATCCGCCATTCGAAAATAATCCCAATACAAAACATGCCGGAACATTGATAATAAGAATATTATACACGTAAACTTTTCCAATGATTTTGTGTAAGTTTCTGTTTTCTCTCAGGAATTGGGCAGAAAATTGAGTCAATCCAGCTAAAAGACAAAGTGTTATTGAAAAGATATGGATATAGAAAAAAGCCATCCAATACGGATTATTGACTACTTGTTGTTTAAAGGCAAGAAATCCTATCGTTTTATCAAGAGAAGTATATTGGGAAATTGTTTTCAGCATCAGAATACTGAAAATAAAAACAGAAAACACTGCTATAATTTTAGCAATCTTTATTCCCAATGATTTTATCATGAATTTGTTTTTTAATCCTTTAATACCTCTTTTATCTGGGTTTCCATATCTTCAAGATCGTTGAATTTTCTTAAGATCACAGATTTATTTTTTTTTGTAAGCTCTTCAATAATGGCAAGCGCTAACTCTAAGGGCTCCGCTTCGTAGCCAAATAGATTGATATCAAAATTAACGCCTACAAGCAAACCATCACTATTCATTCCCAGGCACCAGTTTTCCAGGAACTCATTAAGAGGAATGGAAGATGCTTCATAACGATTCCATTCTTTGTCTACGCAAGATTTTGCCCTTGCTACATCTGACCAGAAGCAAATAATTTGTACGGGTTCACCATCATCATATTCCAAATCGTTGGAGTAGGAGGTTGCGTATCCTTTATCATCTTTTAAACCATATACTACTTCTGTTTCAATTACTTTTTTAATGAAATCTTTATAGCGGTTCTTTAGGGTAATTTGGTCCTGAAGCATATTTATTAGTTATAAATTGATTTTTTTTTGTTTTACAATGAATTTTCACTGGTGTTTATATACACGATCTCAGGATTTTCACCATCGCTATTTCGCTTTGATCTTCCGTATAAGCCTATTTCCAGATCATTAGGTGTTTCATGATCCAGCTCTGATGGATGTACATAAGTATACATGCCATATCCATGTCCGGAAACAAGCCAGCCTTCTGTAAAATTCAAATGAATAACATTGAAGTCTCCGGCAGAGCCTCCTGCAAATACAGGTCCGAATTCTTTCATTAGTTTGATTGCTTCATCACGTACATTTTCAACAGTACTAACATCATCAAAAATAATATATGTGTCGTTTTTAAACAGAACCCAGTCCTGAAATTGAGGATTAATGGCAATTTTTACATGCTCAAGAATTGATAAGTTATTCATGATTTAAATATAATTATTAAAAAAAATCAAACGGTTATCAGAAATGTATATTGTGTTTTTACTTTGTGTAGAAAAAGTTTTACAAAATCCCCTTAATCCTCAAATGCTGCAACAGCATCATTGTCTTTGCATCTTTAATCTCTCCGGTATCAATCATAGTAAGAGCCTCATCAAAAGATAATTCCAGCACTTCAATATTTTCTCCTTCCTCTTCAAGACCGCCACCATCATTAATCTTCATTTCGTTGGAATATTCAGCGATGAAAAAATAAAGAATTTCCGTTACGGAACCGGGAGACATATAGGCTTCAAATACCTTTTCAACTTTAGAAATCTTGTATCCTGTTTCCTCTTCCGTTTCTCTTTTGATACAATTTTCAGGATTATCATTGTCTAAAAGCCCGGCACAGGCTTCAATAAGCATTCCGGATGCATTTCCATTAATATAAGTGGGTAACCTGAATTGCCTTGTGAGGATGATCGTATGAGAAATTTTGTTATAAAGCAAAATAACAGCTCCATTTCCACGGTCGTAAGCTTCTCTGCTTTGAGTTTCCGTAGTTCCGTCCTTTTTGCGAACCGTAAAAGTAACTTTGTTTAAAGTATACCAGTTGTCTGATAAAATATCTGTTTTTAAAATAGTAATATTAGGATTTTGCATAGTGTTGTTTGAATTCTTTAGATATATAAAGTTATTGAGTTTTTAATAAATCTCTTAAAGCATCTTTCAGATCAGGAAACTTAAAATGAAACCCTGCATTCTGTATTTTTTGTGAAGAAGCTCTGGAACCTTCCAAAATTGCGCTTGCCAGTTCACCAAATAACATCTTCAAAACAAAAGCTGGAACATTGGGCATAAACAGAGGTTTCTTAAGAACCTCGGCAATCTTTTGGGTTAACTCAGCATTGGTAGCATGCTGAGGTGAAACAGCATTATAGGCACCATGGAAACCTGTATTTTTTAATGCAAATTCATAAACGGAACAGATATCTTCAATATGAATCCATGGCATATATTGTTTACCGTTCCCCAAAGCAGAGCCGATGCCATATTGTATTGGAGGAAGCATTTTCTTTAAAGCTCCTTCTTTTTCAGAAAGAACAACGGCAGTCCGGATTTTTACAATTCTGTCTGCAAGGTTGTGTTCTTTAAAATGATCGGCAGCTCTTTCCCAAAGCACTACAACTTCACTAAGGAAGTCATGTCCTGGCGGATCATTTTCCGAAAATATTTTTTCTGTAGTCTTGGTTCCGTAAAAATTGATTCCTGAAGCTGAAATAAAAGATTTAAGTTTAATTTCTTTTTTTCTTAAAGCATTTCTTAGCAATGTGGCAGAATCCACTCTGCTGGCAATCAGTTCTTTTTTTCTTTCTGCTGTCCAGCGCTTTTCTGAAATATTGGCGCCTGCGAGATGAATGATGTGGGAAACATTTTCCAAAGCAGATTCGTCAATGGTTCCTTTTTTAAGATCCCATTCATATTCATTTGCTTGTCTTTTTTTCCGGGTAAGAAACCTTACCTCATAATCATTGCTGATTTTTTTTGCCAGTTCTTTTGCAATCAAACCGTTTGCTCCGGTAATCAAAACAATTTCTTTCATAATGATATATTTTGTGGTGGGGTGTTGATTATGCTTGATTTTTAACAATCAAAACAAAGTCTTCTTCTAAAAGTTTATAGCCATAATCGTAAATAAACTTGTACTCAGAACCGTTTTTATAAACCTTTAGATTGGTGAAATAGTCAAAATCAAAACCGAGACTTTCCAATTTGGATTTAGCAATCTTTGTTTTGCCATCTATATTGACTTCTACGAGAATACGGTAGTTTTTGCGGAGTTTATTATTGATATTCCGCATCAGATTTGTAGAATCTTTATTCTGCTTGTTGTTATAGGCATTCCGGCAGGCGTCGTTGCAGAATTTTTTATCAGACCTCCCAATGATTTTTTCGCCACATTCCAGACAATTCATACGTTTTTACTTTTTCATTTTGTGCCCGTGAGCATGTTTTTTTCTTAACAATCTTATAAACCTGCTGTGAGAAGGGTAGCTTCTGTTGGGCGTTATATTGTTAAAAAATAAAGCCACAAGCAACAGGATAATACACCCCGAAAGAACCGGAGAGATAACATACCAATAGCCTAATTCCGGAATTTTTCCGGTTGAACTTACCGCAATAAGAGCTGTTGCTCCACCTGGCGGATGCAGGGTTTTTGTGTATTGCATCAATACAATAGAAAAAGCCACAGCCAATGGAGCCGAAATCCATATAATATCCGGTACAATTTGATACACTGTAACCCCTACTAGTGCTGAAAGCACATGCCCACCTATCAAGTTTCTAGGTTGTGCTAACGGACTTTGAATGGCTCCATAAATCAGAACACTTGAAGCCCCAAAAGAACCGATCAGAAATATGTTTTCTGTCTGTGCCAAAGAATGAGACTGTATAAAAGCAATCAGTCCAATTCCGAAAAAAGCACCTAAGAATGACCAGAAATGCTCCTTGTAATCAACCAGTGTTTCCTTATAGATCACATATTTCGAAACTCTGAACGTTCTTTTTATCGTCTTCTTCATTGAGGTTGTCTTCTTTTTTGATGATAGTACAAAGATACAGAATTATCCGTTTGTAAATGGATAGTACGGAGATTGCAGCCTTCAAGAGTAAAAAATTATTACCAGGCTTTAACCGGTCTTTCAGATTAGCTGTTTGTTTTAATTTGATAAATAGCCACAGTACCGGAGGTTACCGGAAATTTATTGTCTTGCAGATAATTCCCGGCTTTAAAATAAACTGATTCCTGTTTCCAGCTATTTCCAAGACTAAATACAGTTGTTTGTTGGTTTATTTTTACCTGAATATTTAAGTTGTTTTGTTCAATAGAGTATTCAAATACTTGTCCCAAAGGAATGTTTTTCAAAAGAGTAATGCGTTGTTCTTTATCATCAACTTCTTTTTTGAAACCAACCTGAAGGTTACCATTATTCCACCAGATTTTTACAGCTTCCGTTCCCTTGGAATTACCATGGATCTGTCCAATGATTATCTTTCCCGTACCAGGCTGCTTTAATACCGCCATTTTAACCTGTAAATGATGTTGGTTTTCAAAATGCCATTCGCTAATTTGTCGTAGTTCTGTTCTGGGGTAGTGAGATCCCTGAGTAGTTTTGCCATCGGAAGAACAAAAAAGACGGATGCTCGTGTCCTCTGGTGAAAAATAAAAATTCTCGGAAGAAAACTTAGGAATATCTGCTCCTTTAATTATGGTTATAGAATTGTTTTTCTCAATAGGAAGCTGAAGGTTAAAGTCACTTAAATCAAATTGAGATTGAGCATATGAAAAATTTGAACATAGGACAAACAGTCCTGCTTTTGCAATGTTTTTAAAACGATTCTGCATCTCTAATGGAATTTTGATTGAACAATGAAGACTAATTTAAATAATTTCTTTGATAAATTTTTACATAAGCTAGTGGTTATAATTGTTTTTTTAATCTAAATGTCAGTAAGTTATGAATAAAATACATAATTTCACTTATTGTTGAATTATGATATTGTAAACTTTAATCTCAATTAAAAACTATTCCTATGAAAAAACAACCCGTAAAACCTGAATTTACCTTGAAGATGTTTCAAGTATTAGGTGGTGTGTGGATTGCCGGCTGTGTAAAGACAGCCGCAGAATTAAACATTGCAGATCATTTGGCAGCTGGCCCGAAAACAATTTCGTCGCTGGCAAAAGAAATACAGTCCAATGAAAAAGCATTGTATAGAATCATGAGAGCATTAAGCAGTGTGGGTATTTTTGAAGAATCAGAGAACCAAATCTTTGCATTAAATGATTTTGGGGCAGCATTGCAGACTGATGTGCCAGGAACAGCAAAGAATTTTGTACTTACGATAATGAAAGAACATTTTCCTGCGTATGGAGAGCTTACCTACGCTGTTCAGACAGGTGAAATCCCTTTTGATCATATTCACAGAATGCCTCTTTGGGCTTACTATAAAAAATATCCGGAAATAGGGGAAAACTTCGGAAAAGGGATGACCGGAATGTCAGGAACGGAGCTAAAAGGAATTATGGAAAATTATGATTTCAGTCCCTATAAAAAAATAGTAGATATAGGCGGAGGAAATGGAGTAATGATGTATACTATCCTGGATGCTGCTCCCGATAGTTCAGGGATTATTTTTGATGAAGAAAATGTGATCGGAAAGACTGTGGAACTTATCCCCGAAAATTTAAAAAGAAGATGTTCTGTTGCCATCGGTAGTTTTTTTGAAAAAGTTCCGGAAGGAGCAGATTTATATACCATGAAATGGATTATCCATGACTGGAATGATGAGGAATGTATTCAGATTTTAAAAGTTTGCTATGATGCAATGCCAAAAGGAGCAAAACTATTGATTATAGATGCCGTTATTCCTGATGATTCTCTAAATCAGCCTCATATTGCCAAACTTTTGGATATTGTAATGCTGGCTTGTCTTACCGGAAGAGAAAGAACATTGAGTGAGTTTAAAGTTCTTTTGGAAAAATCAGGATTACAATTCAGCAGGCTTGTTCAGATTGGTACAGAAGCGAAAAGCATCATTGAATGTGAGAAAATTTAAAACAGAGAGCGTAATGAATAGCAAAAACAGGAAGTTTATCAGGCTTCCTGCTTTTTATGCTAAAATTTAAATATAAAATTATAGTGGCTATATACAATTTTACGTCACTGTCATTGACTACGTTAAATACTCGATTTCTGACGAAGGAAGAATCTCATAATATCGCTTAGATTCTTCATTTCACTTCTGAACTACGTTCGCAGACCTTCAGTCTGTATTCAGAATGACAGAATCATAGTAATAAGATAACCGCATTAGTGTAAAATTGTATATAATTACCAAAATTAATTATCCTGTTACCAATTCTTCAGTGTAAACAAGTCCTTCATAACAAGCATTATAAATTGACTTTAATTCATCTAAAGAAGGAACTCTAGGATTAAAACCGGTACAAGGATCTGCAAGTGCATTAGCCGTGATATAATCAATATTTTTGTCCCAATCTTCTCTTGAAATTCCAAATTCTTTTATGGCTGATGGATTATTAACGTCTAAACGTAATGCCTCGATGGCCTGCGCAAGATCTTCAGCTGTTTCTTTACCAATAACTCTGGCTAAATCAGGATAACGTTCTGTAGCTTGAGCGTTATAACGGATAACATTAGGAAGGAAAATAGCATTAGAAGCTCCGTGAGGAATTCCGTATAACGCTCCAACCTGGTGAGATAATGAGTGAACAATTCCTAACCATGCATTATTGAAAGCTAAACCTGCCATAAAAGAAGCGTCATGCATATTCTGACGGGCTGTAATATTGTTTGGATTTTCTACCGCTTCTTTTAAATTGTTAAAAACAATCTCAAGGCCTCCTTTTGAAAGCGCATCTGCGATATTATTGTCAATATTGGAAACAAAAGCTTCCACACAGTGAGTCAATGCATCAAGCCCCGTATTGGAAGTCACATGGGCAGGCATTGAAGCACAGATTTCTCCATCTACGATAGCAATATCCGGTGTTAATTCATAAGAAACGATAGGATATTTTACCCCTTTTTCTCTGTCGGTAATTACAGCAAGACCTGTAGTTTCAGTTCCTGTACCACTTGTGGATGGAATGGCGATAAATTTTGCCTTATTTCTTAAAACAGGAACTGTGAAAGGTTTTATCATCGCATCAAAATCGGCATCAGGATATTCGTAAAATACCCACATGATTTTTGCGGCATCAATGGCAGAACAGCCTCCTAAACCAATCACCCAATCAGGCTCAAATGTTTTCATGATTTCAGCTCCTTTCATACAAGTTGCTGATGACGGATCTTCTTCTACACCTTCGAAAATTTGTGTTTCTATTCCTGCTTCTGTAAGATAAGTGATCGCCTTATCCAGAGTTCCGCTTTTTCTCATTGAGCTTCCTCCTGTTACAATTACCGCTTTTTTACCTTTAATATTTGCTAATTCTGAAAGACTTCCGGCACCATGGAAAACTTCTCCTGCAATGAATAATTTGCTCATTTTTTTTGTTTGATTTTAATGAGACAAAATTAGATAAGCCCAGACGGACCATGTTATACAAACAGGATTATGTGTTATACATTTGCGCCAATTCCTGTTGAAGAGCAGTTGGGGTTTCCTTCAATTTTGCCTTTACAAACTTATTGAGAGCAGAAGGTGAATTGAAACCAAGATCAAAGGCGATTTCTTTATGAGAAAGATCTGAAAACATCAATTGCCGTTTGATCTCTATTAAAATTCGGTTATGAATGGCTTGAATGGCCGTTTCTCCACAATGCTTTTTTGTAATGGAGTTTAATTTTTTCGGGCTAATAGCCAGTTCATCCGCATAATATTGAACCGTTCTGTATTGTTTGTAATGTTCATTCAACAATTTTTTAAAACGAACATATATTGGTTTGTCGGGTGTTTCTTTATGCAAGATAGGATGAAGTCCATGAACAGATTCAATTAAACCCAACAGAAAAATTTTGATATGAAACCTTGCCTGCTCCTTTTTGATAAGGCTTGGATGCTGATAAATTCCTTTGATGATGGAGATTGTATATAAACTTTGCTGAAAGTCTTCTGATGACAAAACGGTACAATGAAGCTGCGTGGAAAGGTTGACATTATAAGTACTCAGTTCGTTTTTCAAAATATCTGAACAGAATAATATTTCTTCAAACAGAATGATTTTTCCTTTCAGGTCATTACTTATATCAGAAATAAAATGCACCTGCTCCGGAAATACCACAGATATTTTCCCTGGCTTCAAAAAATGAATCTTATCCTCAATATGCAGTTGTAAAGTCCCATTTTCAATAACGATAATAAAAAAATGATCTTTTTTGTGTGGCTTACCATACTCTTTCAAAGAGTCATTGGTTAAATCAAAAACCCGAAAAGAAAGATTTTTATCCTCTTCCTTTTGAATATTCTTTTTAATCTCCAGCTTCTTCATATACTCATTTTTCTTATTATCAAAAAACCTTTGCTGTATAAAACAGACTGCAAAAATAATTTAAATCTGAATAACATGGTCACTTATAAGAATCATCTGTAGTTAAAGATTGATTTTGATTGTAAGTTTGAACCTATCCTTGTCAAGGTTTTAAATCTTGACAAGGATAATAAACCCAATCTTTTCCCAATCTAAAGGTATTATTGGTTTAAAAAAAAAGTCAAAATAGAAAGATTCCATTCTGACTTTTATATCTTTTAATGATAATTGTATTACACAGTTTTTATTTTTTTAGTCTTGCCACTTCTTCTTTTAACAGACTGATATATTCTTGTAGGTTTTTAATGATTTCTATGCTTAATTCATTATTAATAGTAGCATTATTATTCCCAACATTGGCTTGTGTATTATCATTAAAAACAGGATTTTCAATAATTATTTTTGCTTCTTCCTCTTCATAAATTTCCTCAACTGTCACCTCAAGAAACTTTGCCAGTTTATCCCATTCAGACTCTATGATTTTTACAGTTCCACTTTCTTTTCTGCTATAATTAGAAACATCTGTAGCAATAGCATCAGCAACTTGCTGCTGGGTATAACCTTTTCTCTTTCTTACTGTACGTAGTTTTTCTTTTTGCATATTAGACGTTTTTACAAATTTGCAAAAAAATAACGTATAAAATATAGAGGTTTTCGAAATTTTTATCAACAAAAATAAAATTTATTATTCCTGAGTAAGTTCCCATTATTCACTTTTATTTTAAAACAATATCAAAATTTTTTACAATAAAAAATAACGATAGCTAAACAATTTTAATTTTACTTATCCGATAACAAACGACTACAAACGAATTTAAATAGTTTATAACCGACTGAGCTTTGGTGGGATCTGCAACTTTGCCACAGAGATTTGAGAAAACAGTGAACGTCTCTTATCTGAAATATTAATCATTAAAATCTAAAAGTTATGTCACTAAGAAACAAAGTAACATTAATTGGTTACACAGGTAAAGAAGTTGAAATGGTAAACTTCGAAAACGGAAATGTAAAAGCAAATGTATCCTTAGCTACAAGCGATCATTACACAAACGCTAAAGGCGAAAAGGTAGAAGAGACGCAATGGCATAATCTGATTGCTTTCGGGAAAGTAGCAGAAATTATGGAAAAGTATGTTCCTAAAGGAAAAGAAATTGCGATTGAAGGTAAACTTACGTACAGGTCTTATGACGATAAGGATGGCGTAAAGCGTTACATTACGGAAATTCGTGTAGATGAGATCCTGTTGTTAGGAGGTAAATAATTCTAAAAACTCAAATGATGAAAGTAAAGGTTTTTAAGATCAGACTTCCGGAAGAACTTCTCTACAAAGATCAGAAAATGCTAGATGATTTTCTGGAAGGTAATGAGATTATAAAAGTGGAAACTGCTTTTGTAAACGATGAATGTTATTGGTCTGTAATTCTGTATTTCGAGGAGCCAAAATTGGTGAAAAATACAGTGAAAGAACCAAAGGCTGTTAAATATTCTGCAGAAGATGATTTCCTGAATCCTGATGAAGAAAAGATTCTCAATGCCCTGAAGCTTTGGAGATCAGAGAAAGCCAGAGAACAAAATCTGCCAAGCTACTTCATTGCCAGCAACAAAGAGCTGATCTCTGTAGCCAAGTATAAACCAGCCAAAAAAGAAGAACTGCTGGAGATCAAAGGATTCGGAAAGCATAAGATTGAAAATTATGGCGAAGAAATACTGGAAATCCTTGAAAGTGTATGATTTTTCAGAATAAATGATCCTATTAACTTTAAAAGCTGGGGAAGATTGCTTCTTCAGCTTTTTATGCTGTGTAAAGTCCCTGCAATTCCTTACTTTTGTACTTATCAAAATGACATACAATAAATGAAGCCAAGTTTAGCAAAAGGAACAAGAGATTTTACGGCGCAGGAAGTTTCCAGAAGAAAATATATCATCGGTATTTTACAGAATAATTTCGAATTATTCGGATTTCAGCCATTGGAAACACCAAGCTTTGAAAATCTTTCTACTTTAACAGGAAAGTACGGAGAAGAAGGAGACCGCTTGATTTTTAAAATCCTCAATTCAAGCATTAATGAAGCCAAGGAGGATAAAAAACATCAAATGCTTCATGACTTCCAAAGAGCATTGGAGAAGCCTTTCAGTGCAGAAAGCTTAACAGATAAAGCGCTTCGTTATGACCTTACCGTACCTTTTGCAAGATTTGTAGCGATGAATCATGGGAAATTAACATTTCCATTCAAGCGTTTCCAGATCCAGCCGGTATGGAGAGCAGATAGACCTCAGAAAGGAAGATACAGAGAGTTTTATCAATGTGATGCAGACGTTGTAGGAAGTGAAAGCTTATTGCAGGAAGTGGATCTTGTTCAATTATACTTGAAATCATTTGCTGATCTGAAAGTACCTGTGACGATTCACATGAACAACAGAAAAATTCTTTCCGGGCTAGCTGAATATGCAGGGATTACGGATAAACTGATCGATTTTACTGTCGCTTTGGATAAGCTGGATAAGATTGGAAAAGAGGGAGTGGTTAAGGAATTATTAGAAAGAGAAATCTCTCAGGAATCTATTGATAAACTAGACTTCTTATTCAGTCAGTCTGATGATGCACTGGAAAACCTTCTTCAGCTAAAAGAAAAATTCAAAGGCAATGAGATCGGATTGAAAGGAGTAGAAGAGTTGGAATTTGTTCTTACACAATCTCTGAACCTTGGAGTTGATATGCAGAATCTTGTATTCAATATTACGTTGGCAAGAGGTCTTGATTATTATACCGGAGCTATTTTCGAAGTAAAAGCTGATGAAGTAGCAATGGGTTCCATCGGTGGAGGTGGTAGATATGATAACCTTACAGAAGTGTTTGGGGTTAAAAATATCCCTGGAATTGGTATTTCGTTCGGGTTAGACAGAATTTATCTGGTAATGGAAGAGCTGAACCTTTTCCCTGAAGAAGCTTCTTCTAAAATAGAATATCTGTTTGCTAATTTTGGAGGTGAAGAAACTACAGAAGCTCTGAAATTAATTATGCAGTTGAGAGCAAAAGGTATTTCAGCAGAACTATACCCTGAAAGCGCAAAAATCAACAAACAGTTTACCTATGCCGAGAAAAAAGGAATTAAAAATCTTGTTTTCTTAGGGGAAGAAGAACTTAAAAATAATACGGTTACCTTTAAAAATCTTGAAGCCGGAGAGCAGAAGACTGTTTCTTTGAATGAGTTTTTAGGATAAAATAGGATAAAAATATAATCAAAACGGCTCAGGGTTCTAAAACCCTGAGCCGTTTTTTTGAATGAGAGTGTAAATTTCAAGAATAGGAGAAAAAAATATCTGAAAAACAAGAAGATTTGAATATTTTTGAGGGTAAATATAGAATCAAAATTTGTAATTTGGACTGAAAGAACAAAAAACAGATTAAAACTGTTTTAGTCTATACCATTTAAAACTTAAAACCAGATGAATACTATTTGCGCATTATGCGGAACTCCGCTGACGTCTACGGATATGCTTGTTGGGAAAAATAAACTTGCAGATGGCGGTTATCTATGTGCCGGTTGCTTTACTAAAGCAGTTACTATCAATAGAGATCTTATCAATAATTTGGATCAGTTCTATTTTGCTGAAATAACAGGAATGTTTCTTAAAAGCAAAATTGATGGGAGCCAGAGTCCGGGAATTCCATCCTCAGGAACGGGCAACTATGAATATGATGCTCCCACCAGACTAGACGAAATAAAAGACCAGATTGTAGCCCTGAAAGCCAGATTGAGTGTTTTAGCCAATGAAGAAGTAAATGAACTGGATAAAGTCCTGGATCCGAGCGAACGTTTGATTGCGATTGCAGAATGTATCAATCTTCATAATAAGAGGGAAGGAATTATTTTTTCAACCCAATGGAGGGTGATTTTCATGGATAAAAAATTCCTGGGTGGAGTGGTGAAAAATGAATATAACCACAAGGATATTATCTCTCTGGATCAGGTGGAAAATCTTTTGTACTCAGTGTTAAGGGTTAATACAAAGGGTGGTGCTGTAGAATTTAAGCTGCATAATAAAAGTGACGGAAGAGCATTTTTAAATATCAAAAATAATAATACAAACTATTCTGAAAATGAATTCAGAGCAGACCCTAGCCCATTACATGCATTTTCTCAAATAATTCCGGATTTGGTGCAGGAAAACGTCTATAATACAAATAAGACAGATTCGGGAGCTATTATTGATCAATTGGAAAGATTGGGTAAACTAAAAGAAAGTGGAATTCTAACAGAGGCAGAGTTTGCAGAACAAAAGAAAAAGCTTTTGGATAAATTATAAAAGAAGAAGAAATGAGTAATACTTGTTCATTATGTAATACAGAATTAACCTCTATGGATACGCTTCTGGGAGAAAATAAGCTTTCGGATGGTGGTGTTTTATGCAATAAATGTTTAGATAAAATAAGCTACATCAATCAGGAAGTATTATATAATCTTAATCAGTTTAATATTGATGATATTCACCGTATCATTCAGGATAAAAATTCAGAACAGAATTCACTTGCTATAACACAAGAAAATCTTCCTATGACTGTGGAAGAAGCTCAAAATATTTCTAAGGAAGTATATAAAAGGAGAAAGCAGAAGATAAAAACAGAGTTGGAAAAGCTGAATGCGAGTCTTTCTGTATTTACCAAAGGTGAAATCAAAGAACTGCCTTATCTTATTTCTGAGGAGGAGAAAATCATTGGTATTACAGATGCTCAGTTTGTTAATACACTGGCTGCAGGAATCCTGGTGGCAACATCCAAAAGAATGATCTCTGTTTCAAAAGCAATGTTTGGGACAGCCAAAATCAACGATTATCCCAATGAAACGATCAAGTCAATAAGTTTTGTAACAGATCCGAGATCTCCAATCATAAAATTACATCTTGATGAAAGAGTGGTAGAGTTTGAATGTTTTATGGATAAAGAAGATGCAGAAAAGTTCTATGATATTATAAGACCTATCTATAATAACCCGATACAGCAACTTCAGCAACAGACAAATCCCGTAAATACAAATGCAGCTGCAAACGCAACACACTCCCTTGATATTCTTGAGCAGTTGGAAAAATTGGGAAAACTGAGAGAAAATGGTATTCTTACCGATACGGAGTTTACAGAACAAAAAAGAAAGCTGCTGGAACAATTAAAATAAAACTCTTAACACCCAATCATGAAGGATAAAACGGAAATAGTAGAAAACTGGCTTAAAGGATGGTGTTTATCAAGAGAAGTATCTTTTCCTGTTCAATATAAGTCTGGATTCAATGTATTTGTGGGAGATGAAAAACAAAAAGAACGGTACGTATTTCCTGACCTTAATGAAGATTTTTTTCAACTTGCCCGGTCAATTGATGAGCCCTGGATTTATCTGAAAGTAAGTACCTCTCCTGATCGGTTTATAGGGGATATTCCTGAAAAATGGCAATTACAGGCACAAGGGTATTTGATGACCTGCTTTCATCCGATGAGTTTTCCCAAAATCAGTCTTACAAAAGGATATCACTTAGAGTTTTCTGAGTATAATACAACTTTTGTTGTCAGGATTGTAGCAGAGAATGGTGAACAGGCTTCTATAGGTCGTGTTTCACTTATAGATAGTGTTGCCGTTTATGACAGGATTATTACCGAAAAAAATCACCAAAGGAAAGGGCTTGCTTCTTTTTTATTGAAAGAACTTGAGAAGATCGCTTTGTCGAAAGGGTTTTCAAATAATCTTCTGGTCGCAACAGAAGAAGGAAAACGGCTGTACGAAACCTTAGGCTGGAAAGTGTATTGCTTACACTCTTCCATTGTAATTCCTTCTGAGGTGTAAGTTTTTAATCAAATTAAATTATTATTTTCCTAAGAAATAGTAATTTAGACCCATAAACTATAGCTATGAGTGAAAAGTCAAGACTCGACGAAATAAGAGAAGAACTTGAAAATCTGGATATCAGCCCTACCATATTTGCCAGAAAAGAAATCCGGGAATTACCGGATATCATCTCAAAAGAAGAAAAAATTGTTTACCTCGTTGAAGGCAGAAATAAAATAAACAATCATCATATCATTTTAGTAGCTACAGACAGAAGACTGATCTTTGTAGATAAGGAATTCATGTACGGATTGAAAGTAGAAGACTTTTCTTATAGCAAAATAAGTTCAATACAGTATGAAACTGCATTATTGCTGGCTTCTATAGATATTCAGGTTACTGATGACATTGTAGAGATTGATGGAGTAGGAAGATACCATGCTGAACTTTTTTGTGAAAAGGTAAGAGACTTCATGTCCCGTCCTGAAGAAAATTTTCATAAAGCTGAACCCACTGTTTTAGATCAATTGGAACAATTGGGAAGGTTAAAAGAAAGTGGAATTTTGAGCGAAGAAGAATTTAATGAGCAGAAGAAAAAACTTATAAGCAAATTATGATAAAAGAAGTCGTATTTAGAGCATTAAACTGGAGATGGTATTTTACCTCTTTACTCACATTATTTATAGGAATTTTCTGCTGGGTACTCATCCTTATTTTACCAATCAGCAGTTTTACATGGAATTTTTTCTCGGCTTTACCATTTCTGGTTGCTGGAGTAAGCTTTATATTGGGAATTTCGAGGATGTTCAAAAAAGAAGAATTTAAAAACGGTCTTTGGCAATGCCTTTTAAGCTTTATTATGTTTTTTATCATTGGTGGACTATTCGCTTTTTATCCGCCTAAAAGTCCTTATAAGCCTTATCATAATGATATTAAAAATCCTAAGAATGCAAAATTTTCAATGCCTTTGAAATTATTCTCAGATGAGAAAGAACTTGTAGAAGTTACCCAACCAGATATTCTTATCTATGATTATTTACAACCCGGAACTTATAAATATGATGTTTTCCTTAATACAATAGAAAAAGGCAAGATCTATTTAAGAGTGTATGATTTTAATACCAACAGGATTCTTTCTGAAAAAGAAATTAGAAAACAATCGATGAGAGAGGTTTTTAATCCCAATGATGAATTGAAAGAATTTTCAAGTGACGATAAAGATTTTACAGTGAAAGAAGGTGATTGGGGAGACTATTATGGAAGCAGGATTGAAGTTTGGTTTCAGCCGGATAATTCCAATACACCTGAAAGAAAATTATTAGAAAAAAATTATATTATTCAGGGAAATTAAAATTAAACAATGGAAAATTACTTAGAAATAAATAAAAAATCATGGAATGCAAAAGTAGAACCGCATTTGAAGTCGGATTTCTACTTTGTAGATGAATTTTTAAAAGGAAGAACCTCACTGAATTCAATTGAGCTGGGACTTCTGGGAGATATAAAAGGAAAAACTATTCTGCATTTGCAGTGTCATTTTGGGCAGGATTCTATTTCACTGTCAAGAATGGGGGCAAAAGTTACCGGGATTGATCTTTCTGATAAAGCAGTTGATACAGCCAGAGATCTTGCACAAAAGTGTGGAACTGATACAGCATTTATCTGTTCGGATGTATATGATCTACCTAATATTCTGGATCAGAAATTTGATATTGTATATACAAGCTATGGTACAATAGGCTGGCTTCCTGATCTTGGAAAATGGGCAGATGTTGTCAATCACTTTCTAAAATCTGGCGGGAAGTTTATCATGGCAGAATTTCATCCTGTCGTTTGGATGTTTGATGATGACTTTACAAAAGTCACCTATAACTATTTCAATGAAAAACCGATTGTAGAAACGTATGAAGGAACCTACGCAGATCAGTCTGCACCTATTGTACAGGAATATATCATGTGGAATCACTCTTTATCGGAAGTTCTTGACAACCTGATTAAAAAAGATTTGCAACTGAATACTTTTCAGGAGTTTGATTGGTCACCATATCCGTGTTTCAGACATGTAGAAGAAGTTGAAAAAGGAAAATGGCGAATTCCACAGTTTGGAAATAAAATTCCGCTGGTATTTGCGTTAATAGCAGAGAAAAGATAAAATATTGTAACTCAATCCTTAAGAAGGAGATCTGGCTAAAAAATCAAAGATTTTGCCTTAAATACACTTCATTTATTCTGGATGAATAAACAAAAAGTCATCGCAAACTACTACGATGACTTTTTCTATATATGAATGTTAAAAAAACTACTGTCTTTTTTAGCTTAAAGAATCCTCGGCTTTTGTTTTTGCCTCGTCTACTTTATTTTGAACCTGGGAAGCAACATCATTGGCTTTACTCTTAATATCATTTCCCCATTTGTTAAGATTATCCTTTGCTGTATTAAGCTTATCCTTTACGGCTTGCTGATCTTCAGGACTTGAATTTTTATATTTCCAATATGCTAAAGCACCTAATCCTAGTAAAGCTAATAAACCTTTTGTTTTGTTTCCCATGATTTCTATTTTTTAAAAGATATTAATATTAAAATTTGTTATTAATACATATGTAAAATACGTGCCAAAAAATTAAGTTGAATTATAAAAAAATGTTAAAATTAAGAAAAGATATCAAAATTTTCACCGTCAAAACTGGCGAAAACCATAGTAGGATAGGAATCCTGATGATAAACATTTCCATCTTTATCAATGGCAATGGCACCTGCAAATCCGTCAATTGTTTTAAGTTCATCAAAGGTTTTACTGAAAGCCGTTTCAAGGCTCATTCCATCCGTCACACGGGTTACAATTTTTGCGGCAGTAGCATTGCTTACAATATCTTCCCCCACACCTGTGCAGCTTACCGCACAGAATGCATTGGCATAATTCCCGGCCACAGTGGCAGAATCTGAAATCCTTCCCGGAATCTCAAAACCTTTTCCGCCTGTAGAAGTAGCAACAGCCAATTTTCCATCTTTGTCGATGGCTACACAGCCTACAGTTCCTTTACCGCCGCTATTCAGTTTAGCTTCATATTCTGTTCTTCTCTGTGGAATTTCCGTTGAAAAGTTTTCAAACCCGTGTTCTGCAGCGTAGCGTTTCGCCCCTTGACCACCTAAAACCCTGTCATCTTCTCCAATCAGGTCTTTGGCTACAAAAATTGGATTTTTTACATCCTGAATATTGATAACACCACTTAATTTCTGGGTTTCACCATTCATAATAGCTGCACTCATACGGATGACACCATCACTTTGAATCTGTGAACCTATTCCGGCATTGTATAAAGGATCATCTTCCAGCAAAGAAACAGCATAAGCGACTGAATCAAAGGCAGAATGGGTATGAAGATAATGAAATGCCTTTTCAGCAATTTCTTTTAAAGAGTTCTGTTTGGCTGTTTTTACTTCATGGCTTTGGTCACTTTCCGAGAAAAAGCCTCCGTGAATGATGATTTTCATAGAATATAAATGATAGTTGATAAATTTTTTACGAAGGTAATTTATAAATAAAAGATAAAAGATAAAAGATAAAAGATAAAAGATAAAAGATCTTGTCTTTAAATAACAATTACCCATATGTATATCCACACGAATACAAACATCAATAGAGGTAGGCTTTAGCTAATCTGAAAAAATATTCAACCCCTTAGCTTTAGCCCAAACTTATTTGATAGTCTGTTATAATCTAAACGGTGATTTTTAAAAAACAAAAAACGGAACCAAGGTCCCGTTTATATTTATATAAGGTATGAATTTTACTATTTGTCCAAAGGAATTGGATTGAACTGTGAATTCTCAATTGTTAACGTCTTAGTGGTAAGATCGTAGTGATCGTTCATAGACATCACATGAACCGTTAAGTTATCAATAGAGATAGGTTCTCCAAGATTAATATTGGTAAGGTTGGTATCCTTAATAAATCTTCCGTCTACCAAAATCACAAGTCCGGAACCTACAGCAGTCATCACATCATTATGAATGAAAAGTCCGGTATCTTCCCCAAGTCCGATTCCCAATGTTCTTGGGTTATTCACTACTGCCTGGAAAAGACGTCCGATTCTGCCTCGTTGTACAAAATGCGTATCGATGATAACGTTATCTATTAAACCTAAACCTTGTGTTGTTTTAATTTCTCCCTTCAACAGAGCTTCAGAACTACTTCCCTGGTAAATCATATTTTCTGAGGCAGCAGCTGCACCGGCAGAAGTTCCTGAATAAATAAAGTCCTGTTCCTGATATTTTAATAAAATAGTATCGTGAAATCGGGTTCCGCCCAGAATAGATGTCAGTCTCAACTGGTCACCTCCTGTAAACATCATGACGTCTGCAGCATTCGCTCTGGCTACCATCGCATCAGAATTAGCTTCTTCACGGTTATGAATATCAAGAATGTTTACATTTTTAGCACCAAGGAATTCGAATGCCTTTTTATATTCAGCACCTACAATCTGAGGAATTTGAGAGGCCGTTGTTACCACTTCAATCACAGAATCTTCTTTGTGTTTTGATTCGTTGATGATCTTTCGCAAAATTCCGCGCTCAAAAAAATTAAGATTCTTTTCAATATTCTGATCATAATCGGTTTCTGCAAAGCTTCCTTTATTTACAGCACCTCCGATAACAATTAATTTTCCTACAGGTTTAGTCATGGTACAAAATTAAAAAATAATTAACACATTTGGCGAATTTCGTGCCATCTTTAGTTGATTTTTAATGTTTTAGAAATGTGAATAAAGATTAATTTTTTTTAATAAATCTTCAAGTGTGGTATAGTTTCGTTTAGGGTTTTATATTATATTTGATTATAAAATAAGTTATTATTAACTGACAAAATGCCAATAGACTATGAAAATCGAAAAGATTCAGGCACTACGAGGTCCTAATATCTGGAGTATCAGAAGAAAGAAGCTGATACAGATGAGGTTGGATCTTGAAGAAATGGAGAATTATCCTACCAATAAAATAGAAGGATTCAGGGATAGAATTGAAAAATTAATCCCGTCACTGATTACCCACAGGTGTTCAGAAGGAGTGGAAGGTGGTTTTTTCCATAGAGTGGAAACAGGAACCTGGATGGGACATGTCATTGAGCATATTGCCTTGGAAATACAGACCCTGGCGGGGATGGATGTTGGCTTTGGAAGAACCCGGGAAACCAAAACGCCGGGAGTGTATAATGTAGTCTTCAATTATCTTGAAGAAAATGTAGGAATTTATGCTGCTGAGGAATCCGTCAAGATTGCAGAAGCTTTAATTGAAGGAAAAGATTACAACCTGAATGCCTGTATTCAGAAACTGAAAGAGATCAGAGAACGTGTACGTCTGGGTCCATCTACCGGAAGTATTGTAGAAGAAGCCGTTTCCAGAAAAATACCCTGGATCCGGTTGGGAACAAATTCATTGGTACAGTTGGGATATGGAGTCAATCAACAGCGTTTTCAAGCGACAATTACCGGAAAAACAAGCTCTATTGCGGTAGATATTGCCTGCAATAAAGAATTAACCAAAAGGATGCTTCACGATGCTGCTATTCCGGTACCTATAGGTGACTTGGTGGTTGATGAGGAAGATTTAAATAACGTTATCAAAAAAATAGGGTATCCCATTGTTTTAAAACCTTTGGATGGGAATCATGGAAAAGGCTCTTCTATCAATGTTAATGATTGGGAGGCTGCCAAAATTGGATTGGAACATGCCCAGAAATACTCCCGAAAAGTAATCGTTGAAAAATACATTACAGGATATGATTTCAGGGTATTGGTTATTGATAATAAAATGGTGGCGGCAGCAAGAAGAGTTCCTGCCCATATCGTTGGAGACGGGGAACTGAATATTCAGCAGCTTATTGATAAAGAAAATAAAGATCCACGAAGAGGGTATGGCCATGAAAATGTTCTCACCGAAATTGCAGTGGATAAAGATACTTTAGAACTGCTTGAAAAGCTTCAATATACTTTGGAAACAGTTCCGCAAAGAGGAGAGGTGGTTTATCTGAAATCTACAGCCAATCTTTCTACAGGAGGAACATCAATAGATGTTACCGATATGGTGCACCCGGAAAATATTACAATGGCGGAAAGGATTTCCAAGATTATCGGACTTGATGTTTGCGGGATTGATATTATGGCAGAAAACCTTACACAACCTTTAAAAGAAAGTGGTGGGGCTATTATAGAAGTCAATGCTGCTCCAGGATTTAGGATGCACCTAGCTCCAAGTGAAGGGTTACCAAGAAATGTAGCGGCTCCGGTAGTGGATATGCTATATCCACAGGGAAAACCTTTTACCATTCCGATTATTGCAGTAACCGGAACCAACGGAAAAACAACCACAACAAGATTAATTTCCCACATTGTAAAAAGCAATGGTTATAGAGTAGGATTTACTACTTCAGATGGAATTTATATTCAAAATACAATGCTGTCGAAAGGAGATACCACAGGACCATTGTCAGCAGAGTTTATTTTAAAAGATCCTACCGTGGAGTTTGCTGTTCTGGAGACAGCCAGAGGTGGAATTCTCCGTTCCGGGTTAGGATTTTCACAATGTGATATTGGCGTTCTGACCAATATTGAGGAAGATCATTTGGGAATGAATGATATCCATAACCTGAAAGATCTTACTAAAGTAAAGCGGGTTGTATTAGACAGTGTAAAGAAAACCGGTTGGAGTGTGCTGAATGCAGACAATGAGTATTCCATGAAAATTGTTAACAATCTTGATTGTAATGTAGCTATTTTCAGCATGGATGAGAATAATCCTCATATTGTAAAATTTGCCAAAGAAGGAAGAATTACCTGCGTTTATGAAGAAGGTTTTGTAACCATTAAGAAAGGTGACTGGAAGATTAGAATAGGTAAAGCCAAAGATTTCCCGATTACAATGGATGGTAAAGCCAGATTCATGATCGAAAATGTTTTGGCGGCCAGTTTGGCAAGTTATCTTCATGGATTTGGAATTGAGGATATTTCCAATTCGTTAAGAACCTTTATTCCAAGTGCGCAGCTTACTCCCGGAAGATTAAATGTCTTTAAGTTTAAAAGCTTTAAAGTGTTGATCGACTTTGCCCACAACCCATCCGGATATGAAGCTATAGAAGATTACCTGAAAAATGTTGAATCTACCAAAAAAATAGGGATTATTTCCGGTGTTGGAGACAGAAGAGACAATGATATCAGAGAATGTGGGAAAATTGCAGGAAGAATGTTCGATCATATCATCATCCGAAATGAAAAACATCTTCGTGGAAGAACAGAAGAGGAGATCAATGGATTGATTATCGAAGGCATGCAGTCTTCAGGAAAAGATGTCAGCTACGAAATTATTCCTAAAGAAATTGAAGCATTGAAGCATGCCATGGGAATGGCTGAAGACGGAACATTCATTACGGCTTTAAGTGATGTAATTTCCAATGCTATTGATCTTGTTCAGGAATATCAGGCAAGAGAATTGCTGGAAGATGACAAGAATTTGTAAACATTTGAGATTGAGATAAAAAAAGCGGCTGTACTTCATAGTGCAGCCGCTTTATTATAAATTCTGATGATCTCACTGATTAATAAGTTATCACAAGCATCTGCGATATCTGCAAAATTTGCGAGAGCTCAGTTTTTACTTTATAGCTCTCCAAAAAAAGCATTAGAACTTCCAATCCAGATAGCATCTTTTTTATTGAAATCCACATTGACCATGGCTGCTTTGGTCATTCTTCCTAAATTTTCAAGTAGAATAGGACGCTCATCATTTTCTTTCCAAATATACAGCAAACGGATCTCTGCCTTTGAAAATTCCCCATTGATATCTTCAAAAAGTGGTTCATAAGTTACTTTTCTCTGTAGGATATAGTTTTCCTTATCTTCAATAGTGTTTGTGATTTCTTTAGTCGGATTTAAATTTACACCACTGCCTGCAAATGAAAATAATGGCTTTAATACAAAATCCTCAAGGTTTTCATGTTCCGGAAATTCATGTAAGAAATAACTTTTAGGAACAAATTGATGTTTCAGGAATGGTAAAATAAACTTAGAAATCTTAAAGAACCAGTTCGGATGAGTGATCCATTGTACATCTACTTCTTCACGGAAATCAAACTCAGTTTTAAGATCGGGAATCCTATCCAATTCATCAAATATAACACGATTGTAGATTCTTTTAATTTCAACAAGTTTGCTGTCATTTTCATAGTAAAGCTTTTTACCTTCCTTCTTTATTTTGGTTAAACACACCGTTTTGATACCGAGTAATTGCTCGGTTAAAGTAAAGTCGATGGCTGTTTTCTGCTTTTCAGGAAAGATTTCAAGAAGAATGACATTCTCAGGATTTTCATCCCCTACAATCAGATCTTTTAAATACTGTTTAAAGTCTTCATGAGACATAGGATTACGAATCGATGAAAGAAAAGGATAAACTTCACAGAACGTTTCTTCATAAATCTTTTGGAAAACATATAATGAAGGAAAAGCCTGAAGCTCTATCAGCTGTGGTTCAATTGTTCCATCTTCACTTTTACAGACTCCAAAATCGATGGTAAAAAAATGGGGTTGGTCTGTGTCATTGGGAACCCTGCAGTTGTCAGGAATTGCTTTTTGAAGGGTTTCAGCCGGAAGCGCTTTGATCTGGCTAATGATACTTTCACTGGCATCAAGCAATTTACCTTCAAATTCTTTGGTAAGGAAAATCGGGCTTTCTGAAATTCTGAAACCCGGTTCTATACCGCCTTTGCGTGTTAAAATTTCTTTAAGCTGTTTGTATTTTTCATCTGAAAACTCCTGATTGAAATGCTTTCTGTATTTTGGGATCATATTTTTTCTTTTGTGGTGGTAAAAAATCGAGCATTTTTGCTCGATTTGATATTTGAAATAAATTTAACCACAAAAGTCACAAAAGTTTTTATTAAAAATATAAATGGATGTATAATAAGTTCACATAAGATAGAAAATCAAAGATTTTCAAAACGCCTAAATGTACTTTTCAAACAGTTTAGTAGTAACTTAAAAAGAACTTAGGGGTTAAGCTTTTGTGGCTTTTGTGGTTTATTTTAATTTTTTAAGCCAAAGATTCAACGTTCTTCAAAATGTTTTTTTTTGCGAACTGAAGAAATCTCGGGAGGATCTGATTTCTGGTCAGGATGATTTTATCTTCATCATCTATTCTGTCCATAGTTTCAAGATATTTTTCCATTCCGAAGTTTTCAATCATAGCTTCTCTGTTCTTATCGTCTTTAAGGTTTTCTATTAAAGCTTCAGGGCTTGCTTCCGGGTGAAATTGGGTCCCGAATATTTCATCAGAAAAACGAACAGCCATTATCGCTCTCTCCAAATTGATATGAGGTCGGAACTTTTCAATAGCCATAACAGTCATTCCCAATTCTTCAAAACGGTCGTGATCCGGCTCAATGAATTGATAAGCTCTGGAATCTACTGCATAAAAAGGATCCTGAAGATTTTTGAATAAAAATTCCTCCCGGCCTTCTTTTGTTTTATGAATTGGCATTACCCCAAAAGAATAGGATTTTCTTTTACAGATATTCCCTAACTTCCAATGAATACTTGCCAACTGAAAAGAATGACAAATCAGGAAAAGATACTTTTTATCCTCATTGTATTTATTATGTTCAAAAACGGAATCTAAAAATTGAGCAAACCTATTTTCCCATTCGAAACCTTCACGATGCGGGGTTCCTGGTCCGCCTGAAGAAATAAAAATATCAAAGTCTCCAATCTCCGGCATTTCATCTTTAAACCTGACATCAAATGTCTCGATGATTACATTTTCTTCAGAGTTCTGCTTAAACGTTTCAGAAATTTCTTTAATGTTTCTAAAGCCTTGATTAACATGATTGTTGTTCATGTCCAGCAGAGCAATTCGAATATCTTTCATTACATCATATTTTTTGTAAAGTTACCAAAAATATTATGAAGCGGATTCACCATGTGTAATGCCGTATTCTGTTTCTGAGATCATATAATCCACAACCTTAGTAAGATCCCCGGTTTCTTTGAAGATCTGAAGCTGTCGATCGGCACCCGTACCATTTTCAAGAATTTTCCAGGCATATTCAACTTCTTGTCGGCATCCTAAATCATCTACTACATCATCAATAAACTCTAAGAGTTCTTTTAACAAATGGGGATAAGGAACCGATTCTTCTTTTCCAAAATCAATCAGATGAGCCTCAATACCGCTTTTGGAAGCACGCCATTTATTTTCATTCAATAAAAGTCTTCTGTAGCTTCTAAAACTCAGATTTTGTTGGTGGAGTTTATAAATTTTAGCCACTAAACTCTGCATAATGGCTGCAAGACATACTGTTTCATCAATTCTTAAAGGCATATCGCAAATCCTGAACTCAATGGTAGGATAGAACGGATGAACCCTTAAATCCCACCATATTTTTTTAGCATTATCAATGGTTCCTGTTTTTACCAAAAGATCGACATAGCTGTCAAATTCTGCCAATGAATTGAAGTAACTGGGAATACCGGTTCTCGGAAATTTAACGAAAATTTCCTGTCTGTAAGATTTAAAACCTGTATACCTTCCGATCCAGAAAGGAGAATTGGTAGAAAGGGCATAAACGTGAGGCAGAAAATATCGCATTACATTCTGAATTCTTACGCCTTCCTCACGATTAGGAATTCCAATATGAACATGAAGTCCAAAAATCAGGTTCTCACGGGCAACATCCCCCATATCATCAACAATTTTGATATATCTCTCTCCCTGAGTAATCGTATTGTCAGACCAATGAGAAAAAGGGTGGGTTCCTCCTCCGGAAACGCGAAGTCCCTGTTCGTGGGCTGTATTGATGAGATGCCTTCTTAAATTGGTTAATTCTGCCCGGGCTTCCTGAATATTCTGACAGATGCCGGTCTCCATTTCAATCATGGATTCGTGCATTTCATGCTTTAGATTTTCACTCAATACCGCTTTTCCGCCTTCAATGATTTTTGATACGTGCGAAATCAGATCCCTGCTTTCAACATCAATGATCTGATATTCTTCTTCGATTCCAATAGTAAACTGATGATGCATTGTCTTGTGTTTTTTTATTCTTTTTCAATATTATTTTATGGAATCTTTCACGAAGGTTCCCCAAGTGATATTAGGTTTTCCCGGAACATATTCCTTAGCTTTTTCAATAGCAAGCTTAGCAGCATGTTCTATAATCCATGCGAAATTCTCTTCTCCTACAGAATTTCTGTCTGCATCCGGAGCCGGATTACAGAAGTCAATAGCATAAGGAATACCATCCCTTACAGCAAATTCAACAGTGTTGAAATCATATCCTAATGCTTCATTCATTTTGATTGTATAATCATGAATGGTTTTTAATAATTTTTCAAGCTCTTCCCCTTGTGTCTGGTGAGTAGTGGCATACCTTAAGTGATGTGGGTTCCTAGGTTCGTAAGGCATGATATGAACATATTTTCTGCCCAGACAATACACTCGGTAATAATCATCAAAAATAATTTCTTCCTGAACCATCATCACCAGCTGTTCTGTTTCTCCAAGCTTGTTCCAAAGATCATCCGGATTTTCTACCCTGTAAACATTCTTCCAGCCGCCACCATCGTGAGGTTTCATATAAGCAGGAAATCCAACATAATCAAAAATATATTCCCAGTCATGGGGAAATTTAAGGTTCCTGAATGAAGTTTCCGAAGTATCGGTTGGCCTCTCATGGGATGGAAGCAATACTGTTTTGGGCAATGGAATTCCTAATTTGCTCATAAGTGCATTATTGAAAAATTTTTCATCAGCACTCCACCAAAACGGATTATTGATTACATAAGTGCCGTTTAGTGCGGCGTTTTTCAGATAAGCTCTGTAAAAAGGAACATTCTGCGAAATTCTGTCGATGATCACTGCATAACCATAATCTGCCCCTTGTTCTAATTTGTCAATGGTAACAGGTTCAGCCACGATATCTCCACCTCCCAATTCATTTACTTTGTCTATAAATGCCCAGGGAAATGTGTCTTCCATACCGAATAGAATTCCTACTTTTTTTGTCATAATTTTTGTTTTTAATGGTGTATACTATACTTTATTTCTCAACAGAATCTATGATTCTTTAGATTTTTAAAACTTAAGCGTTAAAGTATTGATTCTCTTTTTCATTTAAAAATCTTTATTTTAAACACTTAAGTTATTTTACAAACTGATTTTTTGTTTTTATTTGGAGGTTTTTTAAGAGAAATAAGCTCCAATAAAGATTGGAAAAACCATTCTCCACAACGGCCAGTCGTGACCAATCCATTTTCTTTCATCATACCAGAAATCAATACCTTTTACCCTTAAGATTTCTGCCATTTCAATATTCTTGTCTTTGCAGATATCCTGATCGGAGGTGCTCAATACAATGTGCATATGCTTATATTTCCATGCTTCATCATTTCTTACAAACTCTCTTGGACAATTGAAATACACCAGGTCATCGGAATAACCGTCCATAAAATTTCTTATACTGAAAGCCCCTGAAAGGCAAAACAAATGAGAAACTACATCCGGAAACCTAAAAGCAAAATTGGCAGCGTGATAACCTCCAAAACTGGCTCCAGCCACTGCTACACGATGGGTTTTATGAAGTTTTTGAATGTATGGAACAAACTCCACGATCAAAAACTGCACGTATCGTTCGTAATTTTTGATTCTCTGTTGCGGTGATAGTGTTTTATCATAAAAGCTCCAGCTGTCAATGGTCTGAATATTATAAAGCTTTACCTTTCCCTGTTCTACAAACCAATTGATACTTCCGTTAAGGTGAAAGTTATGGTTCTGGGTATATTGTCCTTGAGAAGTAGGAAACATGATAATAGGATATCCGGAATATCCGGTCACTTCTACCTTAAGACTTGTTCCCAATATGTTGGAATAGTAATCAGTATGTTCTATATGCGACATTTAAATTTGTACTTTAAGGTTGTGTATAATTAACTGCTTAACTTACTAGTCTTAGGCGGAAGGATGTTGAGCATTTCAGCATTGATCTTTTCTGCGGCGCTGTCTAGTCTTTCTTCTATTACGGAAGCATCACTGGATTTGTATACAATTCCAACATGATAATCGATGGGAAGAAATTTTATGGCTTCCTCACATGCGAATTTACTATAATCTGGCTCTTTATCTTTGATAAGCGCAACAATAAGACCTGCGTAATATCCTGTAGGAGGGGAGACACTATAGTTTTTATTTCTTAAGAGAGCATCTTCAATTTTGGCCCATTCTCTCCAGATATTGATGCTGCTTGAAGCTTCTACCAAATCAGGAATATGAGCACCCCCCACTCGTGAGGAGGTTTCCAGAAAATACCATTTTCCGTCTTTTTTTCCACGGATGAATTCCGTATGAGTGGCTCCGTTGAGTAATCCAAAGTTGGAAAGTACCCTGGAATTGATCTCTTCCAAAGCTTTGAACTCATCAGAGTATCTTCCTAATGTTTTAGATCTGAAAACACCCCCTTCATGAGAAACCTGCATAGGCGGAGCCAGATATTTTGATGCAGAAGTAAAGACTATTTCTTTGTTGAAGGTAAGGCTGTCTACATGATATACATCTCCCGGTTTAAAGCTTTCCAGGAGGAAAAGATGACGCTCTTCTCCAAGAGTTTCCAACGCCTCATGAAGCTGTTCTTTGGTCATGATCTTTTTAATTCCTGATGCCGAAGCCTCTGAACGGGGTTTCAATACCCATGGAGCGGGAACCTTATCTACAAATTCATTCACTGTATCGTCATTGAAAACGGCCGTAAATTCAGGAACATTGATGCCTGTGTCTTTCGCCTTTTGGCGCATCGCCAGTTTATCTCTGAAATAGCGGTGGGTCGTCTGTCCCATTCCCGGAATACGAAACGTTTCGCGGATCAGGGCAGCCTTTTCTACGTCGTAGTCATCAAGAGCAACTACAGCATCTACTTTTCTTGTTTTCATCAGGTGTGAAAATCCCTGAATCAAATGTTCCAGATTCCACACAGATGGTTTGATTTCAGGCATATAAAATACCTCATCAATGGCTTGCCAGGGCCAGTTTTTTTCTTTAAGATTTTCTGATGTTACTAAGATGATTTTATTACCGAGCCTCTTCATTTCATCCATGAAGTCATAGCCCTTGTAATAGCACGAAATACATACTATAATTTTCTCCTCCATATAATGTTTTTTAAGTTTTAGTGAATTATCAAAAATAAAAGCAATTCTTTATTGTTTGATTAATATCAAAAATAAAAATATGATGTGCTTTTATGAATCACTAATCAAGTATACAGAGAATTTTTGTAATAAACTAATTTTTAGTGATAATTTTCGATTAAATCCGTGAGCAATTGAACCCCATATCCGGTTGCTGCTTTTTCTTTAGCATACCCTACATTTCCAAAGGCTACTCCGGCAATATCCAAATGCGCCCATTTAGGGTGGTTTTCAGTGAATTGTTCTAAGAATTTTGCGGCGATAATACAATCTCCAACAGGCTTTAGAGACATGTTTTTTAAGTCGGCTACATCAGACTGTATATCGTCTTTCCAGATATCCCATAATGGTAAATTCCATAGCCTCTGATTGGTGTGATCTCCGGTTTTTATCAAAAGGTTTTTCAGGTCTTCATTATTGGAAAATAGAGCTCCACAAGTATCGCCAAACATTCTTACTGAACTTCCCGTTAAAGTAGCGAGATCAATAAGGAAATCTGTTTTGTAATTTTTAGTTAGATAAGACAGTCCGTCAGCAAGAATTAGCCTGCCTTCCGCATCCGTATCCATAACTTCAATAGTTTTACCATTGTAAGCGGTAATCACATCACTTGGAAGAAGGGCTTTTTCGGAAATAGCATTATCAGTAATTGGGAGAACGGCTATAATGTTAACCGGTAAATTCATTTCAGCAGCATAGATTAGAGTCCCTAAAACAGCTGTTGCCCCACCCATATCGGATTTCATATAATGCATATTGGTAAAAGGTTTCAAGGAAATTCCTCCGGTATCAAACAATACACATTTTCCAACCAATCCAAATGTTTTGGCATTTTTAACCGTGGTCTTATATTCCAAAATAGTAAAGGCTGCATCATGAGCGCTTCCTTGGTTAACAGCAAGATAAGCTCCAAGCCCAAGTTCTTCGCATTTTTTTCTGTTGAAAACGGTATATTTTAATTCATATTTTTTTGCCAGATTTTTAAGGTATAAACTGAAAACTTCCGGTTTTTTTAGATTCGCAGGTTTATTCATCCATTCCTGGCAAGCGATTTGTCCATTGCTTAAAGCTTCAGCTTTCTGGCTGATAAAATCCAGTTTTTTCTGGCTTAAATTTTCAAAATGCAATTCAAATTTTGAATTCCAGAAAGGATGTTTTTTTTCAAAAGGATAGTTGTAAGTTCCTATGAGTAATCCCTTTACGAATTCTTCAAACTGTTTTTCATTAAGAGAATCTGCAAGCAGTAAAGTGGGAGCAGCCTGTAGTTTTTCCTTTTGGGTTTGGGAGAATTTTACCGCAACCTGTTGGAGTTCAAAATTTTGTAAAGTCGAGTTTCCGAGTCCGATAAAGTAAGTAATTCCTTCTTCATGAGCATTGATGAACACTTCATGCTTTTTTCCTGTGAAGAATAGGGCAATATTTTTATTGAAATTTTTACTTGTTTTGGTCCATTCCTCTTCAGTGAATAAATGAAATATTTGGGTGTAGTTTCTATTTTTTTTGTTGATTAGTTTCATAAAATTTAGTTCTTAATGCTTTGTTGTTGTGGTTTTACTTCTACAGGATTTTCTGTATTGTCATAGAACAGCCATTCAATAGCTCTCGGAAACTCCTGTGACCAGTAAAATTCATTGTGAGTTCCTTCAGGATTAATACTGGTTCTGAATTCAAAGTCGAAGAGGTTCTTTTTTTCCCATCTTTTCAGATATTCTTCAAAAATATGAATTCTTTTGACCATTTTAGATCCTTCCTGTCCACCGCCATATAAGTATATTTTTGTTTTAAATGGAACCCGGAAGTTCATCATTGGAAAGTTATTATTGGGTTCCACCCAAAGAGAAGGAGAGAAGATTAATAACTTAGAATAAACTTCAGGATAAAGGAATCCACTGTAAATACTGATTAATGCTCCCAGCGAGCTGCCACCGATTCCTGTATTGTCGCGGTCCTTTTTAGTACGGTAATTTTCATCCACATAAGGCTTTAAAGTATCAGCAATAAAACGGATGTATTTTTTTCCCTCAGAGCCATTGGCTACATTATCATTATCAAAGATATATTCTTTAATCCGTTCTTCGCTTCCGTGTTCTATAGCAATGACGATAATATCACCACGCCCGTATTCTGCAAGGATAGATAGCTTTTTATCAATTTCCCAGTTTCCGAAACCACTTCCTTCATTGAACAGGTTTTGGGCATCCTGAAGATATAAAACAGGATAGCTCTTCTCCGAAGTATGATAGTCATAAGGAAGTACGGCCCAGATTTTCCGGTAACGATCCAGTTGTGGAATATAGAATTTTTCGGAAATGACTTCAGCAGTGGGGAAGAACTCCTCCTTAAATGGTCCCCAGTTTAATCTCCATTTTTCTACAGTATCAGAGACTTTCTGGAGTGATTTTTTTGTTTTCCGATTAGGAGTGATATTTCCATATTTATCCAGTTCTACATTTTCCCAGCCTCCTTTAGTGAATTTGTACTCAATTTCATCAGCTAGCTTTTCGTCTTCAATTTCTATAAAATAATGATGTGAATCTGATCTTTGGAGTAGGTAATTATAGTCTTTTGGATTCCAATTGTTGAAATTACCAGTAATAAATACGGGCCTGTCATCTTTTTCATCAGTATAAAGTTCGAACCTCATCATAAGTGTTTAATAAATTATTAGATTGCTAAATTTATAAAAAAGATTGTTTGGGAATCATAAAAAAGTGAATTAAAAAATGATATATTTGATAGGAAACGAAAGAGGGAAACTAACATGATAATTATTTGATGAATAATTAATCGCTATTATCAGTATTTTTCGTAGTTTCAGACAAAATATAAATACAAACTGATCTTGATGAATTCTGTTAAAACCTATACGCTTTTCACCGATCATGACGTGTATCTTTTCAAAGAAGGTAGACACTATAAGCTGTATAGTAAATTTGGAGCCCATTCTGTAGAGAAGGATGGTATAAAAGGAGTTTATTTTTCGGTTTGGGCACCTAACGCCAAAAAGGTTTCCGTAATAGGAGATTTTAATAACTGGAACCATAAAGATCATATTTTGTTTCCAAGATGGGATGGTTCCGGGATTTGGGAAGGCTTTATTGAAGAGTTGCCTTGGGGAACTTTATATAAATACGCCGTTGAAACAGCAAGAGGAGAAATCCTGGAGAAAAGTGATCCTTATGCTTTAAGCTGGGAACAGAATATTCAGGCAGCATCATTGGTTTCTACAACCTGGTATGAATGGAATGACAGGGGATGGATGGATAGCCGCAGGGAGAAAAACAATCTGGATGCCCCTTTGTCTGTATATGAATTACATCTGGGGTCATGGGTAAGAGAAGGTAATGATCCGGATAAATTTTTGAACTATCGTGATATTGCAAAGAAACTCGTCCCCTATATAAAAGAAATGGAGTTTACCCACGTGGAGTTTATGCCCGTTATGGAATATCCTTATGATCCAAGTTGGGGCTATCAGATTACAGGATTTTATGCCGCCACTTCACGATTTGGGTCACCACAGGATCTGATGTTCCTGATTGATGAACTTCATCAGCATAATGTAGGTGTTATTATGGATTGGGTACCCTCACATTTTCCCGGAGATGCTAATGGACTGTATCGTTTTGATGGTTCTCATTTATATGAACATGAAGATCCGAGAAAAGGGTTTCATCCTGACTGGAAATCTCATATCTTTAATTATGGAAGAAATGAAGTAAAATCTTTCCTGATTTCCAATGCAATGTTTTGGCTGGATCGTTATCATGCAGATGGACTGCGTGTGGATGCCGTAACTTCAATGCTGCATCTGGATTATTCAAGGAATGAAGGAGAATGGGAACCCAATATCTATGGCGGAAATGTAAATCTTGAAGCCAAAGCATTTCTGCAGGAATTTAATACCGCTGTTTATAAGGAATTCGGGAATAGTATTATGACTATTGCTGAAGAGAGTTCAGATTTTCCTATGCTTACCAAGCCCGTTCATGATGGCGGTATAGGCTTTGGAATGAAATGGATGATGGGCTGGATGCACGATACACTGGATTACTTCAAGGAAGATTTTGTCAACAGGAAGTTCCATCATCATAAGCTTACGTTTGCTTCCATGTATATGTATAATGAAAATTATATGATGCCTTTGTCTCATGATGAAGTGGTACATGGGAAAGCTAGTCTGATCTATAAAATGAAAGGCGATGAATGGCAGAAATTCGCCAATCTTCGTACCCTATACGTATATATGTATACCCATCCGGGAGCCAAGTTGCTTTTTATGGGTGATGAATTCGGGCAAACCAGCGAATGGAATTTTACCCGAAGCCTTGACTGGCACCTGTTGGAGTATCCTGTGCATAAGGGATTGCAGAGGTTAGTAAAGGAACTAAACCATTTGTACCGATCAGAATCTGCATTGTATGAAAATCAGTTTGATAAAAACGGTTTTGAATGGATAGAGGCAGATGATCTGGAGAATTCGGTTTATGTTTATCTCAGAAAAGGAAAAAGAAGGGATGATGTTTTGATGACCGTATTAAATCTAACCCCAAAAGTCTTGGACTACAGAATAAAGATTCCTAACGGAACCCATTGGGACGTTATTCTTAATTCCGATGATGAAGAATATAGTGGAAGTGGAGTAATATCCGATATATTAGAAGAGAAATATGAAGACGGAACAGAGCATCAAAAGTTTATGACAATCAATTTACCTCCTCTGGCAGGGATTATTTTGAGACAGCAAAAAGATAAAAAGTATAAATTACACAGAATTAAACACAAAAGATAAAATGGTTATCTATCATTTAAGTACAGAATGTTATCCTGTAGCAAAAGTGGGTGGGCTGGCAGATGTTGTTGGTGCACTTCCGAAATATCAGAATAAAATAAAAGGAATAGATGCCAAGGTGGTAATGCCATGGTATAACAAACCCTTTGTTTACGAACATGAGTTTGATTTGGTGTTTGATGGATTCATTCATCAGGGGGCTAATATGCTGCAGGTTCAGGTAATGAAGGAAAAAACAAATGTTCTGGGGTTTGAACTTTATATGGTGAGAATTCCGGGACTGCTGGATAGAGATAATCCTTACGGGTATCAGGATGAAAGTTTTCAGTTTCTGGCTTTCCAACAGGGAGTTCTGCATTGGTTATGTGCTATGGAATTAAAACCGGATGTTCTCCATTGTCATGATTATCATACCGGATTAGTTCCTTTTATGGTAGAACATTGTCCGGAATTTAGCTTTCTTAAAGGCGTAAAAACCATTGGAACGATCCATAACGGAGAGTATCAGGGAATGATGAGCTGGAATATGGCGAATTATATGCCTTCTTTTGATGCTTATAAATGGGGATTAATGGATTGGAATGGATTGATGAACCCACTGGCAAGTATGATTAAATGTTCAGATGCCTTTACTACAGTTTCCGAAGGATATCTGGAAGAACTTTTCATCAGTTTCAGAGGGCTTGAAAGTCTGGTCCGCCAGGAATTCGGCAAGGCGTATGGTATTATCAATGGAATTGATACGGAAGTCTGGAATCCGAAAACCGATCCGATGCTGGATTTTAATTTTAGCAGTAAAAATGCAGTGGCTCAAAAGAAAAAGAACAAAGAGAAACTTTGTAAAGAGTATGGCTTAAAACCTGAACTTCCTCTATTTGCATTCATTGGAAGGTTCGCTACGGAAAAAGGAGCAGATCTATTACCGGATGTGGTATGGAAAAGTATCAAACAAAGCTATGGCGCTTTAAATATCATGATTCTGGGGTCAGGAAATACCTATATTGAGAATAAACTTAAGGAATACGACTATACCTATACCAACTTTGCCCTGGATTTAGGGTATAAAGAACATCTTTCTCATAAGATCTATGCCTCGGCAGATTTCCTGTTAATGCCATCAAGAGTAGAGCCATGTGGTTTAAATCAAATGTATTCCATGAGATATGGAACGGTTCCGGTAGTAAGATATACCGGAGGATTGAAGGATACGGTAGAAGATGTTTCAACGGGCGGAGCAGGACTGAACTTCACGTATCCTGGCGTAGATGATATTGTACATGCGATGAACAGAGCGATTGGAATCTACAATCAGAAAGGAATGATGGAAGAACTTATTCATGCGAATATGAATTTTGACTTTGCATGGGAGAAATCTGCCGAAAAATATATAGCTTTATATAATAGCTGATATAATAAAGTTTTTAATATCAGATTGATCAGACACCAAAAAGAAAACCTTAAACTTAATAAAATAAAAACGCAATATATTTATGAATCCAAATGTAATCTCTATTGTATTGGGCGGAGGCAGAGGAACAAGATTATTCCCGTTAACGTATACCAGATCAAAACCGGCAGTTCCTATTGCCGGAAAATACAGACTGGTGGATATTCCTATTTCAAACTGCCTGAACTCAGGATTAAATAAAATCCTGGTATTGACCCAGTTTAATTCAGCGTCGCTGAATTCGCATATTAAAAATTCTTATCATTTTGATATTTTCAGTCAGGGCTTTGTAGATATCCTGGCTGCTGAACAGAATGTGGAAAATGACAGCTGGTATCAGGGAACTGCAGATGCGGTGCGTCAGTCTATGAAACACCTTGAAAAATATGATTATGACTATATCCTAATTCTTTCCGGAGATCAGCTTTACCAGATGGATTTTAGAGAAATGTTAGATTTTCACATAGAAAACGGAGGTGACTTGACAATTGCAACCATTCCTGTGAATGCTAAAGATGCCACCGGTTTTGGAATCTTAAAATCTGATGATGACGGAAATATCACTTCTTTCTACGAAAAACCAGATTATGATATGCTGGAAGGGCTGAAATCTGAAGTTTCAGAAGAAAATAAACATAAAGGAAAAGAGTTTCTGGCTTCCATGGGGATTTATATTTTTACGAAGACTATCCTGAAGAAAATGTTCGAAGAAGGAGCAGGAGATGATTTCGGGAAAGATATTATTCCAAGTTCCATTGGGAAATATAAAACATTAAGCTATCAATATGAAGGCTATTGGACGGATATCGGAACTATAGAGTCTTTTTACGAAGCTAATCTGGATCTTTGTCTGGATCTTCCGCAGTTCAATCTGTTTTCATCTTCTCCCATTTATACAAGAGCGAGAATGCTTCCGCCGTCAAAAATCAACGGTTCTTATGTAAGTAAGGCCGTTTTTGGAGATGGATGTATCATCATGGCAGATAAAATTGAAAATTCCGTGATTGGAAACAGAACCCGAATAGATAAAGGAAGTACCATCGTCAATTCCTATGTAATGGGAGCTGATTTCTATCAAAATACCACAGAAATTGTTCTTAATGATAGAAGTGGTCGCCCGAATATGGGAATCGGGAAATACTGTTATATTGAAAAAGCGATCCTTGACAAAAATTGCTATATTGGAGATAATGTAAAAATTATCGGTGGAAAGCACCTTCCTGATGGAGATTACGGAACTTACTCTGTTCAGGATGGGATTGTAGTCGTGAAAAAAGGAGCAGTGTTGGCACCGGGAACTCATATTGGGTAAGAAGAAAGGAAGTCGGAGATGGGGGATGGAAGTTATCAAAGTTGGAGTGATGAATATACCTCTTTATTGAAAGACCTGTGATAATAGTTTTACATTAAGTTATTATTTCACTCTGTCATTCTGAATGTAACGAAGTGAAAGGAAGAATCTAAACTATAAATGAGATTCTTCCTTCGTCAGAAATCGAAGATTCGACGTAGTCAATGACAATAAGGTAAAATTTATCAGTACCTAATTTTAATCAAGGGATGATTGGTAATCAATAGAATAACAATAGTTTACATCTCTCATTATCCGGCTCCCAGCCTTTAACTAGGTTAATTATTGTTAAACATACAACCAGAGTGATCGGCATATTGGTCACTTTTTTTATTTGTATTACTTTTGTGCGATGCGTATTTTTAAATATCTAATTGTCCTTATTGTTCTTTTGGGAGGTGCTTATGCAGCTTCCATGTATTATTTTGTGGATGAAAGCAAGAATTTCACCGTGGAGAAAGAAATTGATTATCCGATAGATAAAGTTTTTGCTCAGTTCAATAACCTTCAGAACTTTACAAGATGGAACAATTTTTTTACCAGTTCACAGTCTATGGACATCGATTATTATACGCCTTATGAAGGACAGGGAAGTGCCATCAGCTATGTAGATAAGCAGAATGATACCGATGGTGAAATGTTCATCCGTTATGAGAACCTTAATAAGACTCTAAAATACCAGCTTTTTGAGGATGAAAATGAAAATCCAACATTGGTTGACGTTAAATTTAAGCCTGTTTCTGCTGAAAAGACTAAAATTACGTGGTATGTACATACGCCTAAACTTTCTGTATGGAGAAGGGTAGAAAACTTTTGGACAGAGGACCGTTTTGCTGAAAACATCAATAAAAGTATGGTCAATCTTAAAAATTCTTTAGGAAATAAGGTTGAAAAAGATAATCAGATGGCAGCCATCAAGTATGACAGTCTGATGGTGGAAAATGAAGAAGATAAACTGTTGTTGGGAATCAACGTAAGTACGGCCAATAAAAAAGATGCCCTTTACAAAAATATCGTGATGAATTATAACAAAGTGTATAATTTTGTATCGATGGATCTTGGTAAGAAAGACGATGAATTCGGGTATCCGGTTTTGATGACAGATGCAGATAACTATAAAGACAAAGAAGTTTCTTACTTCCTCGGAATTCCCCTTTCCAAGAAAATCGGAGTCTCTGACAATAACTTTAATTTTAGGTCCGTAAATCCATCACAAAACTACGTAATGTACTACAAAGGGAGCTATGAAGGTCGAATTAAGGCAATTCAGCAGCTGATTCAGAAAGCCAAAAAAGACGAGATGCGCTTTGGAGATATCCGCCAGACCTTTATTGAACGTCCGATGGAAGGTCAGGATGTGAACATTAAGCTCTCATTATCAGTGTATAAGTAATTATTTTTTAATTATTTTTTTCTTAAGTTTTTTTAACGGTTTTAGACTGTTCTAACTCGGTTTTTTTTATTAAATTTGAAGATTAATTCTACAAATAAATTTTAATAAATAGATAAACTGTAATAATGGACAGATTTTCATTCCTAAACGCAGCTCATTCTCAGTTAATTGAGGATTTATACCAACAGTACTTAAAATTCCCAGATTCTTTAGAACCATCATGGAAAGCTTTCTTTCAAGGCTTCGATTTTGCTTTAGAGAACTATGGCGATGACGATAACACTCAATTTATTCAGGCTCCGGCCAACGCTGCTCCGGCAGTACAACAGATTTCTCAGGCAGTAACAAGCGGAGAAGTTCCTGAACACATCAAGAAAGAATTTAAGGTAGTAAACCTTATTGAGGCTTACAGAACAAGAGGGCACCTGTTTACAAAAACAAACCCAGTTAGAGAAAGAAGACACTATACACCTACTTTAGATATCGAGAACTTCGGTCTATCTACAGCAGATTTAAATACAAAATTCAACTGTGCCGTTGAAACAGGGATGAAAGAGCCTGCTACTTTAGCAGACCTTATCAAACATCTTGAGAATATCTACTGTGATTCTATCGGGGTAGAATATACATACATCAACAACGTTGAAGAAAAAGATTTCATCAAAAAATGGCTTCAGGTAAATGAAAACCACCCAAGCCTTTCTGCGAACGAAAAAACAGAGATTTTATTAAAATTAAATCAGGCTGTAGCCTTTGAAAATTATCTTCATACAAAATTTGTAGGTCAAAAAAGATTCTCACTGGAAGGTGGAGAAACATTAATCCCGGCTTTAGATCAATTGATCTCAAGATCTTCTCAATTAGGAGTTGATGAAGTTGTTCTAGGGATGGCTCACAGAGGAAGATTAAATGTTTTAACCAATATTTTCGGAAAGTCTTACAAGCAGATCTTCTCAGAATTTGAAGGTAAAGAATTTGAAGAGGATGTATTCTCTGGTGACGTTAAATATCACTTAGGATCATCTAAAAAAATAAAAACAGCTTCAGGTGAAGAAGTTAGTATTAACCTGACTCCAAACCCGTCTCACCTTGAAACCGTAGCAGCTCTGGTAGAAGGAATCTGCCGTGCGAAAGTAGACGATAAGTATAAAGATTACTCTAAAGTATTACCAATCATCATCCACGGTGATGGTGCTATTGCTGGACAAGGAATTGCTTATGAAGTTGCTCAGATGATGACACTTGAAGGGTATAGAACAGGAGGTACAGTTCATATCGTTGTAAACAACCAGGTTTCATTTACAACAAACTACATGGATGCGAGATCTTCTACATACTGTACAGACATTGCAAAAGTTACAGAATCTCCTGTAATGCACGTGAATGCTGACGATGCAGAAGCTGTTGTTCATGCAATCCATTTTGCTGCTGACTTCAGAGCAAAATTCGGAAAAGACGTTTATATCGACCTTTTAGGATATAGAAAATATGGGCACAACGAAGGGGATGAGCCAAGATTTACTCAGCCAAACCTATATAAAACTATTTCAAAACACCCGAATCCAAGAGAAATTTATAAAGATAAATTGCTTAAAGACAGTGTTACTTCCAATGATGTAATCGCTAAAATGGAAACGGAATTCAAAGCTCTTTTAGATAAAGACTTTGATGCTTCTAAAGAAATTGAGAAAAACGTAATGGACGTGTTCATGTCTGAAGATTGGGTAAACTATCCAATCGGAAAAAGAGGAGCAGTTCAGTTACCGGTTGATACAAAATATGACTTGGCTAAGCTGAAAGAATTGGCGATTAAAATGTCAACGCTTCCAGCTGATAAGAAATTCATCAACAAGATTACAAGACTTTTCGATAACCGTGTTAAAGCGATTGAAGGAAACTCATTAGATTGGGCACTAGGAGAGTGGTTAGCTTATGCTACACTTCTTGTAGAAGGTCACAATGTAAGAATCTCCGGGGAAGATGTAGAAAGAGGTACATTCTCTCACAGACACGCTGTAGTAAAAACAGAAGATACAGAAGAAGAATATATCCCATTAAGACACGTTTCAGAAAACAGATTTGATGTATTCAACTCTCACCTTTCAGAATATGGTGTGCTAGGTTTCGACTATGGATATGCTATGGCTTCGCCAAATACTTTAACAATCTGGGAAGCTCAGTTCGGAGATTTCGTGAACGGTGCTCAGATCATTGTTGACCAGTATTTAGCAGCTGCAGAAGAAAAATGGAAAATCCAGGACGGGTTGGTTATGCTATTACCTCACGGTTCAGAAGGTCAGGGTGCAGAACACTCTTCAGCAAGATTGGAGAGATTCTTAACACTTTGTGCTAACGAAAACATGGTCGTAGCAAATATTACTTCCCCTGCCAACTACTTCCACTTATTGAGAAGACAGTTGAAGTGGGCATTCAGAAAACCATTGATCGTAATGAGCCCTAAATCTTTATTGAGACACCCTAAAGTGGTTTCTCCGCTTGAAGATTTTGCAACAGGTACATTCCAGCCAATCTTAGATGATCCAACGGCAGATCCTAAAAAAGTAGAAAAATTAGTTCTTTGTTCAGGGAAACTATACTTCGAATTATTAGCGAAGAAAGAAGAATTGAACTGTGAAAATATTGCATTAGTAAGATTCGAGCAGTTATATCCACTTCAAACAGATGCTATTGAAGCAATCTTCAACAAATATGAAAACAGAACACAATTGGTATGGGCTCAGGAAGAACCTGAAAACATGGGAGCTTGGTCTTATATCCTGAGAAACTTCAGAGATACAGGAATCCAGGTAGTATCTCCGGTACCAAGTGGTGCTCCGGCTCCAGGTAGCCACAAAATGTTTGAGAAAAACCAAAATGCAGTAATCAACAGAGTTTTTGATAGAGACGATGCCCCTGCAAAAAGACCCGTTACAGCTTAATTTAAATAATATTCAATTAAAAAATAAAAAATACTCGATATGTCAGTTTTAGAAATGAAAGTTCCTTCACCGGGCGAATCAATCACAGAAGTTGAAATTGCAACTTGGCTTGTAAAAGATGGTGATTATGTAGAAAAAGATCAACCTATCGCTGAAGTAGACTCAGACAAAGCAACTCTTGAATTGCCTGCAGAACAAAGTGGTGTTATCACTTTAAAAGCAGAAGAAGGTGAGGTAGTACAAGTAGGTCAGGTAGTTTGTTTAATTGATATGGATGCTGCAAAACCAGCTGGTGCTGCACCTGCTGCTGAAGCTCCAAAACAGGAAGAAGCAAAAGCTGCTGAGCCTGCTAAACAAGAAGCTCCGAAACCAGCTGCTCCGGTTGCTGCTCCACAAACTTATGCTACAGGAGCTCCATCTCCGGCTGCTAAGAAAATTCTTGACGAAAAAGGAATGGATGCTGCACAGGTTTCAGGAACAGGAAGAGACGGAAGAATCACTAAGACTGATGCTGAGTTAGCTGCAGTTCCTGCATTAGGAGGAAGTCCTCTTACCGCTACAGGTTCTAGATCTACTACAACGACTAAACTTTCAGTTTTAAGAAGAAAGATCGCTCAGAGACTAGTTTCTGTGAAGAATGAAACAGCTATGTTAACAACTTTCAACGAAGTTGACATGTCTGAAATCTTCAGATTAAGAAAGCTATATAAAGAAGAATTTGCTCAAAAACACGGAGTTGGACTTGGTTTCATGTCTTTCTTTACAAAAGCGGTTACAAGAGCATTAGAAATGTATCCTGATGTAAATGCATCCATCGATGGAGATTTCAAAATAAACTATGATTTCTGCGACATTTCAATTGCCGTTTCTGGTCCTAAAGGATTAATGGTTCCTGTATTGAGAAATGCAGAAAATATGTCTTTCAGCGCAGTTGAAGCAAACATCAAAGATCTTGCTACCAAAGTAAGAGACGGTAAAATTACAGTTGACGAAATGACTGGTGGTACTTTCACCATTACAAACGGTGGTACTTTCGGATCTATGTTGTCTACACCAATCATCAACCCACCACAATCTGCAATCTTAGGAATGCACAACATTATCCAAAGACCAGTTGCTGTTGATGGACAAGTTGTAATCAGACCAATGATGTACGTGGCAATGTCTTATGACCACAGAATTATCGACGGAAAAGAATCAGTAGGATTCCTTGTAGCGGTAAAAGAAGGTATTGACAATCCTGTTCAGGTATTAATGGGAGGTGATGAAAGAAAAGGCCTTGGATTATAGTTTTTAATAAAATTATAACGTAAATATATAATCTCGCCTTAAAAAAGGCGAGATTTTTGTATCTATTAAGAAAATACTACAATGATGTTTTCAAAAATGACTTCCAATATCAAAGTTTCAGTAATACCTGAATATGATAGTAAAAACAGTTATCCATCCGAAAACCGTTATGTTTTCAAGTACAATATCACTATAGAAAATGATGGAAGTTTTCCTATAAAAGTACTGAAAAGAAAATGGCTCATCTTTGATGTAGGATTCGGATTCACAGAGATTATAGGAGATGGAGTCATCGGATTGACTCCAGAGATAGGAACCGGCGAAAATTTCGCTTATTTTTCCAATGTAATGCTCCGTTCAGGAGTGGGAAATATGAGTGGAAAATACCTGGTTAAGAATCTTGAGACACAGGAGACTTTCGAGATTGATATCCCAAAATTTAACCTGCTCTCTGAAGTGTTAAGTAATTAAAATAGTTTTGTCATAGTAAATGACTGATGCAGGTATCGGAACCCGGGTCTGTTAGCTGTATTATTAGAGCTTTTTAATTTTTGCCTTCATATATTCATTTACTTCATCATTACTGGTGAGGAAGAGTTTCTCAAATGCCAATAAAGATATCTTTGCGCAAACTTCTGCATCAGCCCCCGCTCTGTGGTGATTGAACTTAATGTTATGATATTCGGCAAGTGGCTTTAGCCCATATTTTGGAAGATAATTCCATGATTTCTTTGCAAGCTGTATACTGCACAGATAGCTGAGTTGTGGGGTAAACATACCATAATATTCCAGGCAGCCTCTTAAAACAGAAGCATCAAAACCTGCGTTGTGAGCAATCATTAAGCTTCCGTACATCATTTCCTGTGCCTCATACCAAATTTCATCAAAGGTAGGAGCATCCTGTACATCTTCAGGTTGTATCCCATGTACAGCAACATTGAATTTACTGAAATAAGGAAAACTAGGAGGTTTTATCAACCAAGTTTTGGTTTCTACAATTTTAGAATCCTGTACTACACAGATTCCCATCTCACATGCAGAGCTTTTCTCGTGAGTGGCCGTTTCAAAATCTATTGCACAGAAATCCATAATTATATAATGTTGATTAATTGTTATTATAGTATCAGTTACTGATCTAAAGTTTGAAGTTAAGATTGAACCTGTTTTGAAATCGTATTTTTTCTAATCTCCTAGTTCTTATTGCTGCCTAAAAAATGTTTAAAGATTAACCATTTGGACTGATAGAACTTATCTTGCTGATGATTCTGACGAAGTTTCCATGTTCCGGGAAGTTGCGCGTAGAAACCGAAATGTGCCCTTACAACGGCCCAAAGGTGAGGGAATCCATGCTTTAATCCAAAATAGATTCCTGCGATACCATCCAGGCAAAGTCTGAAAAAGATCAGTCCAATCAGTTTAGGAAAAGGCAGGTTTTTAAGCATCATAGACAGGTTGTTTCTGATGTTTAAATAGGTTTTCTGTGCGCTTTGCTTATTCAATGTTCCACCACCTACATGATACACTTTGGACTTTCCGGTATAAAAGATTTTCTTTCCTGAATTAATAAGTCTCCAGCAAAGATCAATCTCTTCCTGGTGGGCAAAAAATCGTTCATCAAAACCTTTCTGTTCCCAAAAATCTTTGGAACGGATAAAAAAGCAACATCCCGATGCCCAGAAGATTGCTGTTTCATCATCATACTGACCTTTGTCCTCTTCAACATTATCAAAAACACGGCCTCGGCAGTAAGGATAGCCCAGATTATCAATCAGACCACCTCCAGCTCCTGCAAATTCAAAGAATTTTTTATTATCGTAGGATAAAACCTTAGGTTGAATAGCCGAAATTTTAATGTCTTTTTCAAATAGAGCCAATATGGGTTCTATCCAATTTTCAGTAACCTCTACATCAGAATTAAGAAGGCAGTAATATTCATTGGTTATTGCCTTTAACCCTTCATTATATCCGCCGGCAAATCCGTAGTTTTTATTATTTTTAATAATTTTTACGGTAGGGAAATTTGTGTTCAGATATGCTATAGAATCATCTGTAGAAAGATTATCAATAACATAAATATCTGCATTTTGAGAAAATTGAACTACACTCGGAAGAAATTTTTCCAGCCAGTTTTTCCCATTCCAGTTTAAGATGGCAACCGCCAGTTTTTTCTGCATGTACATCTAATTTTTTTCAGAATCAAAAAACTTGATAGAATCCTGATACTTCCACTTTCTGTGTGACCAAAGATAATTGTCCGGATGCTTACGCAAGGTGTTTTCAAGCATTTTATGGAATTTTCTTACCACTTCATGCTCTGTAAATTTTTCCTGGTCCGGATAGATTCTGTAGTAATTAACCTGATAATACCCACGTTTTACTTTTTTCATTTCACAATAAATAAAAGCAAGGTCCATTCGGGTAGCTAATTTGTCATAGCCTATGAAAGCAGGCGTTCGTTGATTTAAAAACTCTAAACCATACGTAACATGAGAAAAATGTGGAGTCTGATCTGCTACAAACATATAGATAGAATCACCATTATTAGGTGATTTGAATATATTTCTGATGACTTCATTAGCTTCCAGTGCTTCATTCCCAAATTTATTACGAACCTTTTTCATCTGATTTTCCCAAAAGTTACTGTTTACCTTTCTGTACACGGGATGACAGTGCTTTTGTGGGACGATTTTTGCCAAAGCATTAATCCATTCCCAGTTAAAGACATGACCGGCAAGTAAAATAATATTTTTACCTTCTGCTTTCACTTCATGAAACAGATCCTGATTGATATGTTGCATTCGTACTCTGGCTTCAGTTTCAGAAATGCTGAATGATTTGATGGTTTCTACCAGATAATCGGAAAAATTGCCATAGAATTTTTTTCGAATTTTTCTGATCTCATCATCTGATTTATCAGGAAAGGAATTTCTAAGGTTTTGGGTAATCACCTTCTTTCTATAACCTACAAGATAGTAATTTAAGAAGAATATAACGTCCGAAAAAATATACAATATTCTAAGCGGAAGTTTTGAGATGAAAAATAATATTTTGATTAAAAAGCTCATAAAACACGCAAATTTAGTGATAATAAAATTATGGTTCTATTTTTGTAGGGAGATAAGTAATTTTTTTTTATTTTTATGTTATGAAAAAATCAGCAATTTTAGCTTTTCTGGGATTAAGTGTATTAGGCTTTTCACAGAATACCAATATACCGAAAGAAGAAAGAGTACGAGATAATACTCTGTTGGTAAAAACTGATCATGCAGAATTGGATGCGAAGAAGAAAGCTGCGGAAGAAAAAGCAAAACTTCCTAAACCATATAATCCAAAAGCTGATGCTCAGGCAGATATTAATAAATTAATAGCCCAGGCTAAAAAAGAAGGTAAAAATATTATACTGCAAGCCGGTGGAAACTGGTGTATCTGGTGTCTTAGATTCAACAATTTTGTACATGAAACTCCTGAATTAAAACAGCTTGTAGATAAAAATTACTTATATTATCACCTGAATTATTCTCCGGATAATAAAAATGAGAAAGTTTTTGCTCAATATGATAATCCTGGGGAAAAATTCGGATATCCTGTATTTATCGTTTTAGATAAAAACGGTAAAATGATTAAAGTTCAGCAGAGTGATGTATTCGAAGAAGGAAAAGGATACAGCAAGGACAAGGTAAAAGAATTCTTCAATACCTGGAAGCCTAAAGCATAAAAATGAAAAGGTTGTTTAAAATAGAAACAACCTTTTTTATTTTTCACAAAGAATGTATGTTATTTGAGATCTTTAAGAATTATAAAAATCTTTTAATCCAGCTTAATTTTTTTTCAGAATAAGGTGGGTATTTAATATTAGGTTCGCCCCATGTGGCTTTTTCCAGAACAGATTTTTGATGAGAAAAAGTTTCAAAACCGAATTTTCCATGATAATTTCCTATTCCTGAGTTTCCAATACCTCCAAAAGGCAGGTTATCATTGCTTAAATGCATCACAACATCATTAATACATCCGCCTCCAAAAGATAATCTTTGGGTAAAGTTTTCCTTTTCTTCGGAATTATTGGTGAAAAGATAAGCAGCCAGAGGTTTTTCCAGTTCCAATACTGCATTTAGGGCCATATTATAATTTTTAAAACCGATGACTGGTAAAAGCGGTCCGAAAATTTCCTCCTGCATGATAAGATCATCCCAATCTATATTGTGAAGAATGGTAGGTTCTATATATCGTTTTTGTTCATCAGAATTTCCTCCGAAGTAGATTTTCTCGTGATCAATAAGACTGATCAATCGCTGAAAATTTCTTGTATTGATGATCTTTGTATACTGTTCCGAATTCGGGCTGTATTTAAATTCTTTAATGTATTTTCTCAACATTTCCAGAAACTGTTCCTGAACGGCTTCTTCTACCAATAAGTAATCAGGAGCAACACAGGTTTGACCGGCATTCAGGAATTTCCCCCAGACTATTCTTTTGGCTGCAATTTCAAGATTGGCATTTTTAGTAACAATGGCAGGAGATTTTCCGCCCAATTCAAGAACAACTGGTGTTAAATGTTCTGCAGCAGCTTTATATACTATCTTTCCCACTTTAGTACTTCCTGTAAAAAATATTTTGTCAAACTTTAGCTTCAGGAGCTCCGTTGTTTCATCAATTCCGCCTTCATATACATAAAGATATTCCGGAGGAAAGTTGTTATTGATGATAGTAGACATTGCTTTCATCGTATTTTCTGCAATTTCACTGGGCTTCAAAATACAACAGTTTCCAGCAGCCATAGCCGCAACAATAGGAGAGAGGGATAATTGATAAGGATAATTCCATGCCCCGATGACCAGAATATTACCCAAGGGTTCAGAATAAATTTTACTTTTTCCAAGCTGATTCGCCAGATTTGTACTTACTTTTTGGGGCTTTGCAAGTGACTTTAGATTTTTAAGATAATAATCAATATCATTCAGAACAAATGAGATTTCTGTGGTGAAGGTATCAAATTTAGATTTTTCAAAATCATTGTAAATAGCTTCATATAATAGGTTTTCGTTGGAAATGATAAGACTTTTGAGCTTTTCAAGATACATTTTTCGGAAGGCAAGACTTTTGGTTTGCTGTGTTTTAAAAAAGTCTCTTTGGCTCTGTAAAATTTTTTCAATTTCCATACGATGGCTTTTTAAAGTGCTGATGTAATTACAATGAGAGGGATGCAACAAGAAACCGGCCAAAGTTGATTGGGCTGAAAGATGGGTGAGGGGAGCTGTAGACCATTTTTGGCGTTTGGGAAATGTTGTTCATTTAAAGATTGCCTTAATCTGAATAGAAGTCACAGGTTATTTAATACTTCAAGAACTTCTATCCTCCTTTTTTCATTACATAATATTCCTCACTGCTATTTTAACCGGATGGTAAAGCAGTAAAAGGAGAGCTGTAACGAAAGCGAGCCAGAATAAACCTGTGAATATTTCCATATTGGAAAGCAGAATAGATTGAGCGGTTATTTTTGCTTTAAAAGCTCCTGCTGTCATCGATAATGATTCATTTACCGGAAGTTTTGAGATATTGGCTCCAAAAATCTGATTCCATTGGCTGTAGAAAACAGGATTGGTATCTGTAAGATTGAAGCTTAAGACGTCCGAATGTTTTAACGTTAAAAATAATATTCCATTTTGCATTAAAGCATATCCAATGGAAGTAGCCCAGAAACGGGTCGTAGTTCCCATTGCACTGGCGTTCGCCACATATTCTTCCGGCATTCCTGAAATCAGAAAGAATACGAGAGGAGTAAATAATAGACCTTGCGCCACTCCCTGAAGGAATAAGGGCGGACAGATAGTTGTAAGTGTGGTATCCGGATAAAAGGTGTAGGTAAACCAGGCACAGTCTATTGCGAGTAAAAGAAAACCTGTAAAAAATACAATTCTGGAAGAAACTCCACGAACCAGGCAAATTCCTGATAAAAGTACGCCTATAAGTGTCCCAGCCACATTCCAATACTGGATATTGACAATATAATCCCATGGCCATTTCCATACCGTTGCCATAATACTGTATACATTATTTAACCCTGAACGAATAAGATAAAAAATAAAAAACAGGATCATTCCCGCAATCACATTTTTAGAACTGAAAACTTCAAAATGAAATAAAGGGCGTTTTGAATTCCTTTGTTTCAACATAAACAAACCTCCGGAAATGAGAAATATAAACAAACAAATAATGATGGAATCAGACTCAAGCCACATCAGTCTTTTTCCATAGATAATAGCATAAGCTCCGGATTGAAGACAAACCCAAAGCAAAAACCAACTTGGAATATCCATTTGATATAATGGTTTTTTAGGAAAGAAACGATTTTTGTTAAAAATAACAAAGCCCAGAATCAAAACGAAAACATGAAAATAAGCCATCATTAAAATCATATGCTGATAATCATAATCCTGAATGCTTGATTTCAGTAAGGTTGTTGTTACGGTTCCTCCTGTCAACATAAGTGCATACATGAAAAGATAAGCAATCACTTTAGCATGTCTTGTTTTTAATTCAGCTATGATTAATGGCAGAAAGATAGCACCTTCCAGCAATCCGAAGAATCCTTCTAAAAAACGGATCACCAGAATTACATGATAATCATTGGTGACGGATAAGATATAAAGAAGAATGACGGAAACGGAAGACATCAGCAAGACATAATATTTTACGCTGAAATAAGACATAAACCGCTGTAACACCAAAAGTGTGACTACAAAAGTTCCATACATCAGCATCATCAAATATTGAATATCATCTGAGTCCACATCCATAAATGAAGAGGTAAAGGCACTATTGGAATGCAATAATGACAACAACATGATGTGCGGAAATAAAGCCAGTATGAGAAGAGGCAATTTCAGCCATTGCGGTAACCATTTATGATAAACTGTATTGTGTTGCATAGTGATTTTAAAAGCTAATAAAGCCTATGAATTCGCTTTTAGTTATTGGTTATATTAAAAATGCGAAAAGACAAAAGAGCAAAGGGGGTGTAAAAGTAAAAGGTAAATGACAAATACGCTTAAAGAAAAAATTGAGCAGATCTGTACGTTGCGGTCTTGCCTTTTCGCATAAAAAAAATAATTTGAAGATTTGAAAATGTGAGAGTTTAAAAATGATAGTAAAACCAAATATTTTTGTACTCTAATACTCTAATACTCTAATACTCTAATACTCTAATACTCTAATACTCTAATACTCTAATACTCTAATACTCTAGTACTCTAAATCTTCTTAGCGCTCACCAGAACATTCATTCCGGAAAGCAATTTTTCGTTGTCTTTGTTATTATCCAAAATAATTTTTACGGGAAATCTTTGCTCGATCTTTACAAAGTTTCCTGTTGCATTATCCGGTTTTACAAGAGAGAACTGAGATCCTGATGCAGGGGATACTGAAAGAATTTTTCCTTTGAATTCAACATTGGGATAAGCATCTGCAGTGATAATGACTTCCTGATTCTGATCAATCTGGCCAAGTTGGGTTTCCTTATAATTGGCAATGATCCACTTTTCTTTGCTTACGATTTGTACCAATGCCTGTCCTTCTTTAATCAATTGTCCTTCCTGAATTGTTTTTTTTCCTACCCATCCGTCATAAGGGGCTGTAATTACAGTGTAAGAAAGGAATAATTTAGCATTATTAAGACTGGCTGAACTCTGTTGAATCTGGCTTTTAGCCGGTGCTACTTTTGTCTGTTGCTCATTAGCACCTGCTCTTACCGCGTTTTTTTGCTGTTCCAGGGCTAGAAGATTTGCTTTGGATTGCTCATAAGATGCTTTTACATTTTCAAATTCCTGTTCTGTAGCGGCATCTTCTGACAGAAGATTTGTGTATCTTTTGTAATCCTGTTCAGTTCTCCAAATATCAATTCTTGCAGAGGCAATTTTAGCATCAATAATTTTCGTATCGCTTGCCTTTGTATTTACACTGCTTTGAATGGTAGTAATATTTTCAGTAGTGGCATTGAGATTGGCTTCTGCCATATGTACCTGGTTGACAAATTCCCTGTTGTCAATAACAATTAACGTGTCTCCTTTATGTACAAACTGATTTTCATTAAACTTTATGGTTTTAATAAATCCCGAAACCTTACTGGATACCGGAGTAATATATTGTTCGATCTGTGCATCGTTGGTCGTAACATTTTTTCTCGAAAAAAGATAGAAGCTTACCATCCCCGTGACTCCGCTGATGATAAGAATCCATGCCAATAACGTAATGGTCTTGTTAATTCTTTTTTCCTTTTGTGTCAGTTGTTTCTGTGCCATAGTTTTTATAAGTTTCCAATCGTATATTGGAGTTGATAGTATTTTAGTTGTCTGTTAATTTTTACGGAAATAAGATTAGATTCGGCTTCCAGATAAGCATTGTCTGCATCAATCAATTCAGTGATAAGGCTTAGCTTGTTTGCGTATTTTGTTTTTACAATACGGTAGTTTTCTTTAGCTTGATTAATAGCTTCCTCTGCAATTTTTACCTTTTGGTCAGTCTCCTCAAACTTTTTGTATGCTTCATACACATTATGTCTTACCTTTTCTTCGTTTTCTTCAATCTGAAGCTTGGCGAGATCAATATTTTCCCTTGCTTCCTGCATTTTGTATTTGTTTTTATACAGGTTTTCGATAGGATACGTAAGATTCAGTCCAATCATTCCTAAGCGGTAAGCATAAGGCTCAGGCGGAAAGAACATCATATTTGGGTATTTTAAAAAGTATTCTCCACCAGCCACTACTTTAGGTAAATAATTGGCTTTGGTGATTTTCTGATCCAATTCTTTTAATGAAAGATTCTTGTGGGTAATTTCAACCGATTCATTTTTGTTCAAGGCTGTTTCTGTTAACTCTTCAATATAAGGGATTGCTGCTCTATCAGAGATCAAGTCCTCCGTATCTACATGCATTTCCTGCTGTTCCGGAAGAGAAAGAATGGTTTTCAGCTTATGTTCTGCAATCTGTATGTCATTATCCAGTTCTGTCCAGCTCATTTTGTGATTAGAAAGCTGTAATGAAGTTCTCAATACTTCATTTACGGTAACCACTCCATTAGCTTTTAAAACCTTTACTTGCTTAATGTTCACAGAATCCTCTTTCATCTTATCATTAATAAGAGATTGTTGTTCTTTTAAATGATGGATTTGAAGAAAGGCTGTAATGACTTCCATTTTAAGCTGTCTTTCATCCAGGTGTGTTCTTAACGCTGAAATTTCAGTATCAACGGTGGCTTTTTTTTCTGTGTTTTTTATTTTTCCACCCATATAGACCGGGATAGAAGCAGATAAAGTAAAGTCGTACATTCCGTTAATTGCATTGTATTTTGTAGGCTTGTTAAATACACCATCCTGGTACTGGAAAAGATTGGTGACCTGGTTGTAGCTGGTATGAAATTCAATATCCGGAAGTTTTTCCATTTTCAGGTCTTTTTCCTTGGTAGCGGACATTTTCTGTTTTAAATGGCTGATTTGAATATTCTTGTTGTTTTTTAAACCAATTTCTATAGCCTGTTGTAAGCCGAGATGTTGGTAATCTATCATCTGTGAGTGTAAAAAATTGCTCAATAATAAGCACAACGCTATGCACTGATATCGGCATGCGTTCAATATTATATTCATAAATTAATTAAAGGGTTTTTGCTAAAGTGATTTTATACTGCAAATTTACGACGGTAGTATGCGGACACTATTTGTGAAAACAGAAAAAGATTTGATCATTTACGCCATTTTAAAAATTATGCCTATCTTTATTTCATGAATGATAATCATTTTAAAGCTGTAGAAGACGATGATGCCGAGTTTTATGTATATCATGTCCTTACTGGAAATGTTACAACAGATATCCATTACCATAGTTCTGCTCAGTTAGTCTATGCAGAAGGAGGTATTGTGCATGTTTTTACAGATTTGAAACACTGGTATCTTCCAGCCAGATGTTTTATGTGGATTCCGGCCGGAACACCCCATTATCTTTTTTCTACCAGTCCAAAAGTGGATTTATATAATTTTTATATTAAAAAAGAAGAAGGAGAAAATGGCTTTTTTGATGAAATCAATATTTATTCAGTTAATGAGTTACTTCGGGAGATGATTTTATATACCAAAGACTGGAATGGGAAAATCACAAAAAATGATGCTTCAAAATATTATTTCCTCAAAGCACTTAAAGGTGTTTTACAAGAAAAAAAACACAAGCATCTGGCGTTTCCAATACAGCATCCCTTTCCCAAAGATGAAACATTATTAAAGATTGCCAGGTATATTCATGCTAACTTGGAAAAGCCTTTAACAATTGAATCCACAGCGAAAGAGTTCGGAATGAGTACAAGAACCCTTTCCAGAAAATTCAAGGAAATTTTAGGCATGAATTACGTCCGTTTCCTGAGAGCTTTAAGAATTACCCGTTCTTTAGAGCTAATGCTTGAAGGGAAATACAATATGTATGAGATTGCGATGATGGTTGGCTATAATAGCCTATCTTCTTTCAGTAATATTTTTAAAAAGGTAATTGGAGTAGCCCCAACGGAATATCAACAGAAATTAAGAGGGGATAGATAGTTTTAAGCCATTTGTTTTTATCACAAAAAAACCACCTCAAATAATTGAAGTGGTCTTGTATGGTGAGAAAATCTCAGTCGCTTATTAAGCTTCTTCAGATTTAGCTTCTTCTTTCTTTGCAGCAGGTGCAGCTACAACTGGAGCGTCAGATACGATATCGAATTCGAAATTGTACTCAACGTTTCTGTGTAATCTGATGTTTGCAGTTACTTTACCAGTTCTCTTAATAGTGTTCCCTGGGATTTTGATGTATTTCTTCTCTACAGAAACTCCAGCTTTAGCAAGAGCAGCAGAAAGATCTGCATTGTTGATAGATCCGAATAATTTATCACCAGAACCTACTTTTGCAGGAATAGTGATAGAAGTTTTCTTCAATTGATCTACTACAGTGTTAGCAGCAGCGATTAATTTAGCTTCTTCTTCTTTTCTAGCTTCCAAAGTTGCTTCAAGAGCTGCTTTGTTTTTAGGGGTAGCTAAAAGTGCAATTCCCTGAGGAAGTAAGAAGTTTCTAGCATAACCTGGCTTTACGCTTACTGTATCAAACTCAAGTCCTAAGTTTTCTACGTCTTGTTTTAGGATGATATCCATTGTTGTTGTCCTTTTTAAAGATTTTAGACGAGTCTAAAATCAAGTTAGAATTAATTATTTATTCAGCAACAAAAGAAGAGATTGCTCTCTTCTTTTATTTATTTTGTCTTATTTCAATAAGTCAGCTACGTAAGGTAGTAAAGAAAGGTGTCTTGCTCTTTTGATAGCAGCAGAAACTTTTCTTTGGTATTTTAAAGAAGTTCCAGTGTATCTTCTTGGTAAGATTTTACCTTGCTCGTTTACAAACTGTAATAAGAAATCAGCATCTTTGTAATCAACGTGCTTAATTCCGTATTTTTTGAATCTACAATATTTCTTTTCAGATTTTGTATTGATATCAAGTGGAGTAAGGAATTTTACTTCTGATTCTCCTCCAGCTGAGGCTTGTTTAGCCATTTCATCTATTGCCATGTCTTGTCTTTTTTAAAAAATAGGGTTAATTAATTAAGCTTTAGCTGCTTTTACTTTAGCTCTTCTTGTTACAGCGTACTCAACAGCATGCTTGTCAAGTTTTGTAGTAAGGTAACGGATAACTCTCTCGTCACGTTTGAATGCCAATTCTAAGTCAGCTACTACAGAACCTTCACCTTTAAATTCGATTAAAGTATAGAACCCATTCTTTTTCAATTGGATTGGGTAAGCTAATTTTTTTAATCCCCAGTTTTCTTTAGCAACGATTTCGCAGTTCTTTTCTTTGATAAGATCTACATACTTGTTCACTGCTTCCTCTACCTGTGACTCAGATAGAACGGGAGTTAAAATGAAAACAGTTTCGTAATTGTTCATAATGTTAAAATATTTGTTAATTATTTCGAGGTGCAAAATTAGAAAATATATTTTTAATATGCAAGAGCATTTGTGTAATAGTTGAAAGTTGGAGAGTATAATGATAGCTCTTGGTCTCTGTATAATGAGATAATTCAGAAATCAGGAGCAATAGGACTTCCGTTTGGTTAAGAGATTAGTAGAATGATTATAAATATTTAATAAAGGAGATATTATACTCTTGATTGATTTACAATATTTTAAAAATGAGTTTCTGTTTTTGATTCAAGATAATTACTATTTATCGAAATAATACACGGAATTTTTGTGGTTGGGGACTGATTTTTGCATTCGGGTTACTACTTTAATCAGAAAACAAATTTTATCATACAATGAAAATTAATTATTACGTATTACCATTACTCCTGGTAGGAAGTTTATTCTATTCTCAAGACAAAATCACTAAAAAGAACGGAAATTCTGTAGAGGTTAAACTTATAGAAATTGGCCCTTCTAATATTACTTATAAGAAATTGGACAATCCTGATGGTCCAAGCCATTCTATGGATAAATCGGAAGTCTACGAAATCACCTACACCAATGGAAAAACAGAAATTTTAGGAAAATATAAAACCGTAGATGAAGCCAAAAGCCTGATCATTGCGAAGATCAATGAGTACGGAATTGACCGTGACAGAAATGATTTGTCTCTGCATGCTGAGTTTGATGGAGAAAATATTAAGATCAATTCATTGAATGCTAAAGGTAAGATTATTCATGCAGGTGACTTTTGGGACCTTAGTAAAGTGGTGGCTTTTCATGATCTGTCAAAAAGAAAAGATAATATTGTATATTTAAATATTGTTACCTATAAAATTACAAAATCTAAAAGAGAATTGAGTAAGTTGGTGATTAAACTTACTGATTATGAAGTGGCAGCTGATGTTTTAGAGGCCATGAAGGATTTAAAGATAATGCTTAAAAAAGACCTGTAAAACAGGTCTTTTTTAATTTAATATGTTTAGTCTTTTCTGAGCTCTGTTAGGAAATTGACCTTTAATACATCATACAAAGAATGTCTGCTCACCAAGATTGAAGCAATAGAGGAAACCATTCCGGCGAGCATCAGATGGAAAATCAATGAATGCCTGTCGGTCATTTCCAATACGATGATGGCTGATGTAAATGGTGCACGTGTAATTCCGGTAAGAAAAGCCACCATTCCACCTAAAATGACCACGTTGGTTTCATTGGGAGTTAAATGAATAACTCCTGAAATAACAGATCCGATACTTGCTCCGGCAGTAAGGGCTGGGGCAAAAATACCACCAGCTCCTCCGGAAGTAAAAGATAGAGCAGGACCCAGCATTCTCAAAATGGGGACATACCAGTCTTCATGTTTATTTTTTGTAAAAAGCACCCGTTCCATAATTTCTTTTCCTGATCCCAGAATTTCCCTATTAATGAAATAAGCAATGGAAGCAATGATTAAAGCGCATATAACCAGAAATGCAACATGGGCTCTGTCTGTTTTTAATGTTTTCTTTTTCCAGTCGTTAATCTTTAGCATAATCACGGAAAGTTGGCTGGCCATAATTCCGGCTGTGGCTGCCACAAGCATAATCGGAAACATAACCATTAAGGATACATCATTTGTTTTTGGATATCCAAGGTATAAATAGGATCCTGCTAAAGTCTGAGCGGTTAAACCTGCTATAATTACAGCGGTAAATAAAGCTGTTTTAAAGTAGTTGATGTGTGTTTTAGATAATTCCTCTACTGCAAATACAATTCCACCAAGAGGAGTATTGAAAGCTGCTGCAAGTCCGGCAGCAGCACCTGTCATAATCATATTTTTCTTAGAAATCTTGGGCCACCAATCAGGGAGATATTCATTGACTTTTCTGAAAACAGAGCCAGCGATCTGAATGGTGGGCCCTTCACGGCCTACAGCACCACCACCAATTACCAGCACCACAGAAGAAATGATTTTAAAGATGATGATTTTTAGGCTTAAAAGGCTTCTTATCTTTGTATGTTCTTTTGGATTGGCTAGTTCTACAGCCGCCATTACCTGTGGAATTCCACTTCCTTTAGCATTGGGAGCAAATTCCTTTACCAACCACCAGGAAAGCACAAAACCTATGGGAGCAATAATAAAAATCATCCATGCGTGCCAATCGAAGATAAAGTTCATGAGATGTTCACCCCAGGCAAATATTTGAGCATATAATACTGCAAAAAAACCGGTAATTACAGATCCGATCCAAAAAGGAATGGCTTGCAGAAGATTGTTTTTCAACTGTTCATTCCGGATGTTATCAAACGATTTCTTTATGGATTTACGAATAAGGATGAGGATTTTCAGCATTTGTAGGTTTTGAGGGATGAAATTACGTTAAAAAAACTGAAACTTATATTTCTTCTAAAAATTTTGAAATGATTAATGCGTTTTCAAGGCTCAATGCTTTGGATATTCTCAAGCCGGAAATAGTATGTTTAACCTCTATTTTGAAATCCTCATCAGAAATAGACTTTATGATTTCCTTTCTTTTCGGGTTCAGGAATGTCATTGCTTTGAAAGAATCACTACTTAGTAAAGTCTTTATTTTCTTTAGACTTACTATTACTAAAGATCCCTGCGATTTTGTCTGCAAACTTTTTTCTGTTGATGGAAATAAAACCAAAATCTTCATTCATTTCCTTTAATCCCCAAATTTCTAAAGTATCATATTTATCTGTGGCACGGGCTCCTTTGATTGTTGTTTCTATTAAATTAACAATAAAAAGATAAAAAGTACTTGTTTTATTTTTGGCTGTAATTTTGTAACAGAGCTTGGGCTCCTGTAGAAAATTTATCTCCTGAGACTGGAACTTGCTGTATGGAGAATTTTCAATATCTGCCATCGAAATATTATAGGTTGCAGATAACTGTTTATGTATTTCAAAAATCAGCTCCTCATCTTCTTTGGAAAAATCAAATAATTTAGTAACATAGAGTTTTCTGAAATCAAGTTCCATTGTATGTAGTTTGTTTAAAGGTAAAATTATTAAGGCAGAAATCCAAAAAAACCTTCAATCACAAAACGAAGGTTTTATATTTTAAAATTGTCCTGTCCTGAAATATTGATGCACAAAAAAGAATCGTTATGGAAGAACACTCAGAAAAGACGGATGAGTATAAAGTATGTGTTATTTCTTTTTCATTACATCTTCTATTTTTCGAATCATGTTTACAGCATTGGTATTTTCAGGATTTATTGCTAATGATTTTTTATAATTCTCTAAAGCCAAAACGTAATTCTTAGCAGAAAAATAACCTTCACCCAAACTATCAAAAGCATTTGCCGACTGTGGATTTTCCTTAGCATTTAAAGCAAAAACCTTAACAGCCTCGTCAATTCTTGAATTTCTCAGTAAAATATAACCTATATCATTCAGGGTGTTCTCAAAATTCCACTTTGGATTTTTTACTTTTATGGAATAATAGATTTTCTCCGCATCAGGATTATTCTTTTTAGAAAATTCAGAAATAATGGTTTCATCTGCCAATGAATAATCATCTGTTAGATTTTTATCAATCATAGAAGCAATATGATTAATGATCCTATGCTGAATAGGGAATAAGTTATATCCGTTAGACATCATGATGATGGCCATATTATTCTCTGGGTAAATTTTATAGGCGCTTACATTTCCACCAGAAAAAGCGTAAGAAGTGATATTGTTTACCTTATTGATGTCCCAGCCATAAGCAAAAACATCTTTTTTATTACCAAAATCAAAGGGCTGCCACATCATTTCTTTTGTTTTTTGATTTAATAAATCATTTTTACTAAGATGAATACTCCATTTTAAAAATGCAGGAAGTGTTATCGCTATTCCGTTGGCCGAATGGGCTCTTGTTCCGCTAATATCAGTAGATTTTTCATATTGCTTTTTTCCTGGATTGTAATTGTATTTTACCACACGGTTCGGAATCTTTTCGAGAGCATTTGAAGAGAAAATAACCTGGTTTTTAGAATCGGAAAACTGATTGTTCAGGATGAAATTTTCAAAAGACTGTCCCGTGATTTTTTCAATAATCATAGTAAGAAGAAGGTAATTTGTCTGATTATATCTGAATTGATTTCCTGTTTTAAAGTCCATTTTTTCTTTTGTCAGCCGTTCAAAAACTTTAGCACTAGAATCATCTGCCGAAATATCATTAAAAGCAATAAGATTAGGAATTCCCGAAGAATGAGTCAATAGATTTTTTACCTTCACATCCTGCCATTCTTTAGGTAGATTTTCAAGATACTTTGAGAGGTTGTCTTCCAAAGATAACTGACCTTTTTCAATCAATTGAAAAATACCAACATTTGATATTAACTTTGAAGTAGAATATATTCTGAACATTGAATTTGAATCAACTTTTTTATTATTTTCAAGAGTCTCCGTACCATAATACTGTTGAAAAATGATCTTGTCATCTTTTATAATACCAATAGCCAAACCGGGAATCTGGTTGGTTTTAATCACTTCTTTTACATATTGATCTATTAATGCTGATGAAACAGCTTTCTGAGAGTAGGCTGTCACCGAAATACTTAAAGCGAATGTGGCCAAAATGAATTGTTTCATAAGTAATTGTAATGGGTTCTGTTCTATATAAGACAATTCAACCTACAGTTGTATTACTCTTCAATTCAAAGATACTCAGATTGAGAAATAAAAAAACCTCAGATCAAAAATCGAAGGTTTTATATCTGGTATATAATCAGCATCAAGTAAACTACCCATTGCTGATTACTTATTACTTATATTTCTGTGTTCAGATCCCAGTTTTCAAGGTAGTCGTGAACATGTTTCAGCATCATTCCTCCTAAAGATCCGTCTACCACTCTGTGGTCATAAGAGTGAGACATGAACATTAAGTTTCTGATCGCAATTACATCACCGTCAGCTGTTTCAAGAACTGCAGGTTTTTTCACGATAGCTCCAATCGCTAAAATAGCTACC